>CAUJKA010000256.1 GCA_963204965.1 Planctomycetota bacterium
GTTGTTCCTTAGGGTTGGGGTGGTACTAAATGTGACGTGGTTGCTACTAACAACCCAAGATCACGGGTCTGAGTCGCCAGATTTTATCGAAGGGCTCCCACCCCAACCCAGGACTTACATAGATTCTTTCGTCGGCCAAACGATGCTGCGATAGATGTGCTCAAAAATTCAGTACTCAAGCAGACTGACGTTCGGTCGCCAAGTTAATCTACAACGCCAACAACTAGCGCTTCGGTAGAGACCATAACGGATTTAAAACCGAACAGACGACGCACGCGATTAACTTGCAGCGGTCATCGTGATCGAAAAACGAAGCGCGGATGAACTCGAATAATTGATCAGGGCCGCAAAAAGTTGCTCTGACATTCATTGGACGGTAAACTAACGATTCAATCGTCGGTTGCTTCGGTCACGTAAACCCGCAAACCCAAAAAACCGCCGAACAAAAAAATGCACCGAAGTTGCGAAAATGGCCGTTTGCCAATGGTAGCCCAATCCCTCGCAACTCGGTGATTTTAACCGTTCTGTCCAGAGAGGATCTGCATGAAGCGAGCTAGTCTCCGGATGTCTTTGCGACAATTCTTGCTCGCAATCATCGTTGTTGGAACTGTGATTGCGATGTGGGCTGGTGATGCCAAACGTCAGCAATCGGTGGCTCGACGGGTATGCGAATTCGGGGGACAGGTAAACTATACAGCTCCCTTTATACCCATTCCGTCCGGACTGCTTCGTTTAATCGGTTACGACTACTTTTGTCGCATTGATTTCGTTGGGCTATACACGACAGAGGACAATCCTGCTGATGAACAAATCCAAATTCTAAGACAGGTTCGTCATTTGCGGAGTCTTGCAATTTGGCCCCAGGGCACAAATGCAAGCTTAGATTCACTTGATATCGAAATCCAGGATTACCTTGCAACTGGCTATCAACATATACCGGCCGCTGTGAATGAGAGAGACCGTCCTGGGGGACTCTCTGAGGCGGGACTGGTATGTTTGCTTGAGATGCGACTAAACCTCGAACAACTATCATTGAGCTCTGCTCGAATTTCACCGGAATCACCTGTATATTTAGAGGCACGAAAGCGGATACCTACAATAGAGATGAACACCCACTCCTCTTTCGATTCCGAGCGTACAAATCGTTAGCCAAAGACGGACAGAACAATCACGTGCACCGAAGTCGCGGACGGTGCATAATGGCAAGGACACGTCAAACACGGCGACTCGGTGACGTGTAGCGTTCGTCGACAAGCCACTATGCATCAAAGACCGCCGACAATTGATGATCTCCGTTCAGCGATTCAGCTGGCATGCCAATCGCAGAACTCACATCGAATCGTAGCGGGCCAACAAGCCGTGATTGCATTGCCTCGGGAGTGGGTGTTGCGATCTATTGAACAGGCAGCTGCTGACTGTTTGGATTTAACAGACTATTGGCAATACCGTCGTTTGTTGGAACTGGCCAGGGAACTGGACGATGATTTAGTTCGACGATTTGTTGTAATGGGTATTCGTAGTGATGACGAGGACATTCTGGGCGCTGCCAGCGATTTTCAAAAGCAATAGCGCAATGAAATTGCAATCGTATCTCAGCAAGTACTGAATTTCCGCAATCAAATTGGTTAGAATGGAAAGGCCGACTGGCATGTTGAGCTTATCGACACTGGGAAAGGGGCACGCGAGTTACGGATCGCGAGTTTCCTGATGGTAATACGCTTGGCCGCAACCGCGTGACTTCAGACGTTATTTGCTATGAATTGGCTACAGAAACGCTTCTCACAAAACAGCTACGTTACAGCCTCCGCTTGTGAAGAAGGCGACGATGGCTATCTTACTCGCGAAGAAGGAAGAGCCCTCGCGCGAATGCCATCGCGATTTGACTTGCGTTGAGTCAAACGCCCGGGCTCGCTGAACCCTAGCGTTAGGTTGCCTCGATAGTGGTGCTTGGAAAAATGATGTAAGTACGATGAAGATCAGATTCTCGCTAAGAACTTTGCTCGTTTTGCTAACAATCACTGCTTTTTGGTTGGGCTACCAATTGAACGCCTCTCGGCGACAGCGGATTGCTGTAGAGGCAATTCAAGCTTCGGGAGGTAGTGTTCGTTATGAATACGAGAGATACCTTGAAAACTCAGAAGGAGATTGGGCGCTGACGGCACCGACCTGGTTGCGCAGGATATTGGGTGACGATTTCTTTCACAATGTGGTTCAGGTCGAGTGGTCCGGGAAGTGTTCTTTTAGTGTCACGGAGTTGTCAAACCTGAAGAATCTCCCATCATTGGATGCAGTGTACCTAAGCTTCAGCGGCATTGATGACACAGGTCTTAAGGAAATTGCGGATCTGCACAACCTTAAAATACTTTGGCTAGATAAGTGCGATAGTGTCACCGATATCGGGCTAGCAAACATCTCCCAGTTGTGCAACTTGGAGGAACTTGTATTGTCAGGAACGCGATGTACAGACTCTGGAGCAAAGTTACACATTCCAGCGTTTACTAATTTACAGCGCCTCGACTTGGACGGAATTGTAGAGACCAATGACACAGCAATGGTATTGTGCCAACTCAACGAGCTGCGATTTTTTAATTTGCGT
Source organism: Planctomycetota bacterium (assembly GCA_963204965.1). GTDB lineage: Bacteria > Planctomycetota > Planctomycetia > Pirellulales > Pirellulaceae > Aureliella. The sequence continues at coordinate 2,597 of CAUJKA010000256.1, forward strand.
TACGTAGACAATGCAGAATTTGACTTCCAAGACGTTATTTCGTACATCAATGCTCGACGTCCCCATTGCGTCGTGAACTACTATGGGAACCTAGCAACCAACCAATGGTAATTGTTCGCATGTTCTTGGTTCATGGCCCAGATGCTCGCTGAGTTTACGAAGGACTCGACAGTAAGACTGAACGGTCCTTTCGGACTTCCGGGCCAACTTGAGATCTTCAGCGAAACGTTGAATGAAAGGGCACTGAGAATTTTTGTCTTTCGACATCGGAACACTCCCTGAATAGAGTCCAGCGAGTGTCTGCAAACGGCAGGACATCAAGCTCGCTGGAGCAAGGAGCACAAGAATGATCAGGCGCCTAAGCAATTCTTCCCAACCCTTCCCCAAAAGTTGTTGAAATACCAGTCAGTCATCGGCTACACTAACGTCCGCTCAACCTGCCGCGCAGCGGCTTACTTGAACAATGCGATGAACGCAAGCCGGAATAAGCCGAATTGGCTTGCTTGCTCGGCAACGTCAACTACCGGCCGCGTTATCGCAAGCGTTCGTCGCCCGAAGGCAATAAATCGATTTGTCGCATGAGATACCATGATGGTGATCGCGTTTTAATGGTTCGACACGCAGACTGGAAGGCAGATGCAGTCGGAACAATCGTTGGTGGGCCACGTCAACGAAAGAATTCTAATGGTGACTCGTATGATGACTACATCGTAAACTTCGACGAACCCCAAAAAGACTTTACGGATGAGATGAATGGCGATCATGATCGTTCATATACTTCATCAACCGTTGACGTTCGCTTCCTTCGTCCTCTGAACTGCAATGATGCTGCCACCGGTCACGAATGACATGAACATGATGGCTCATGCTGACTATTCCGCGATCGTAGATGAATTCGAACAGCTCCTTCGCAAGCACTTCATCTACCTCGAAACCAACTACGGATTTACTGCCTGTACTTGTCGACTCCAAAACCTCGACGAACCCCGCGACGCTACCGTGTCGATTCGATACAAGTCGGATACCGTCAGCCTCCAAATTGGATTATCGCTGGTCGGTGCTGGCATTGGCGTCACTTTTAAGAATGAGAAATGGATCGATATTCCAAAGAACCAACTTGTCAAATGCATCTCGCTTGACGCTGTAGTCGCCTTCCGCACTAACGGCACAGCGAAAACACTTCTTCATGAACTAACGTCATCCCGCCATAAACATTGGCCTGAAGGGTTCCTGCTCACCAACATGGGTTTGGCTATCGAAACAATCGCTGTTCGAGTAAAACAGTATGCCACAGATATAATTGGCGGTAACGTATTGTCGTTCCCCGAGATAGCCGCGACTTACCGCGAATAGATCGCAACAGAACTTCGAGAAGGCCGCGCTGCCAAAGCGGACGTGGAACGCAAGGGTCATTGACAGTGGCTCAGTTCTTTGAGCGGGCCTTCGGCAGTGAGTTTTACTGACCGGAAAGGCTTCAACAGTAGCGCCGCCCTGGGAAAGCGAAACGATGGAGCCGGTCCGCCCTGAAAGGCTAAACAATCAAGCATCTTCCAATCATTTCTCGTGCGGCAACTTGACTCGTTAACGCAATTGACCATGCAAGGAAAAAACAGCGCAGGGCGACGGGGATGTTGCGGTTCGAATAAAGACAATTGAAATAGTTACATAAGCCCTCACCGCCAAACGCTTCGATCGGACGCCCCAGGGTTACGCTTGGCTCGCGGGACTCGCCGCGATCACCCAGGGCTAAGGATGTTTCGCCACTACGTGGCTGGGCTACAAGGTTAGATGCTAGATTGGTAGTGGAAGATTGTCGACTTCGAACATTCTCCCGCATGATACTTCCCGCTTCATTTGTTTTGGCTGGTCGCAAACGCAATGCATAAACGCATAAATCATTTTTGTGGCCTTTGTGAGTCTTTGTGGCAGTAAGATTCGGAGGATTGGGGTGATCTTGCGCACTTTTGTATCGCCCTCCGGGCTTTGGGATCTGACTTTCTTGATTCCGGTGGCTGACGCTCACCGGCATAGATTTGTTGCCCTCCGGGCTGAAACCAACAACCAAAATACTAACGGAGATGATCCTTGGTCGCCTGCTCTCGGATCATGGCCCAGATGCTCGCTGAGTCTACGAAGGGCTGAACGGTCCTTTCTGACTTCCGGGCCAACTTGAGATCTTCAACGAAACGTTGAATGAAAGGGCACTGAGGAATTTTTGTCTTTCGACATCGGAACACTCCTTGAACAAAGTCCAGCGAGTGTCTGGCAAACGACAAGACATCAAGCTCGCTGGAGCAAGGAGCGCCAGAGTGATCAGGCAGCTAAATAATTCTTCCCAACCCTTACCTAAAAGTCGTTGAAATACCAGTCAGTCATCGGCTACACTAACTTACCCGCCGCGCAGCGGCTTACTTGCACAATCGCATGCATCGGAGCCGGCTGTCGGGCCGTTTTTGAAATCAAACCGTGTCGCGCCCGCCCGCTGATGCGTGTCGTTATTTGATTTAGAGCCAGCAACACAAAGATGAATCCCGAGATTCGCGACATGGCCCCCGCTGATATTGATGCAGTCTTCCGTATTCGTCAGGATCCCGCAGTAGCACGAAATCAGTATCGAATTCACCCTTCAGAAAATGCCGAAGTATGGCGTGCAAGATTGCTGGGATTGGCAGATACCGCGATCTATAGGTACAAGTATTCAACGATCTCGCTCGATAACACGATTGTTGGATACATTTCGCAAATTCACACAGAATCGGCCGGCCAGAAGATCGTGCAATGCGGTTGGAATCTCGCCCCAGAGTTTTGGGGACAGGGTGTAATGGCCGCTGCACTGTCAAGTCTCTTCGACGGACTATTATCAGTTGACAACGTTCAACATGTCTTTGCGGATTGTTTTCGGGATAATCTGCGATGCAAACGGCTACTTAGTAAATTGGGTTTTGTTCCGAATGCTATTTTGATTCACCACCGGATCATAATCGCGGCTGCAATGAGATGTTTGCATTGGATAGATCGGTACCGACTCGATCGCAATACGTGGAACCATCTCAGAGCCAATCAAATAACAAAGCAAACGACCGGAGTCGCCGAACAATTCTAATTTACTAAACAGTCTTGCTCGACGACCACGGTCATTGCCGTCGTTATCGGGCTTTCGGATCGTCGCCTCATGAATCTCGCGTCTCGACTACTCTTGCCAGCGCTTCTTTACGTTGTTGTAACGTCCACTGTTGGCGCGCAATCCGGCGACATCTCAGCAAAGAATCAGGATACAGAGTCCAAGACTCAACTCAAAATGGAAGCGAATCAGATCCTGCTCAAAGATGCGATAGCAAAGCTGCGAGATTTGGACATTAAATCCTACCATTCGTTTCTACGCGAATCTTCTCGCCTCCTGCCGCCACAATGCATCGAGAAACCCTGGTCCGAAATTAATGGGCACCTTGTCGAGATGGGGCTGCCGACGATGGAATCTTGGGAGAATGGCTCTGCGATTCATCGATACTACAGGCTGAAGAGTGATGCTGTCTCATTTCCAGGATGTAGATCGACGGATCTTTGGCTTCTCCTGTCGGCGAGGAATTCAGATGAGCCGAATTACCCTGTAAAACCTGGTGCAGTCTACAAGGCAGACGTTGCGATTGTCTCGACTATCGATACCGCATATCAAGAGTTGATCGACGCGAAGCCTTATCCCGCTGATTCAGTTTTGGATACCGTACTTAGATCAGACGAGGTTAGACGAGTCGGTGCGACTTGGCCGATTATTCACCGCGTTTATTTGCATTACGGATACATCGCGAATCGGTGGTCGGAACACAACCCGAATGGTTTTCATGTGAACATCGAATTTGTTGCTTCACTTAGGGAGGAAATCGCAGGCAAACGAATCAACTTTTTCGTTCCCAGTGGCCTTGATCGCATGCGAACACATTTGGGGAAGGAACTGGCGGATCCTACATTTGTCGCATCCGATACAATAGGGGAGGTCCAATCCGGTGGAGGCAATGAGTGGTGGCACGGGGAGTCGCATGTTATAGAGACCAACAGAAAGAAATATCTGAACTCACATGGTAAGTAAGGCCAGATAACAACCACGTGCACCGAAGTCGCGGGCGGTGCTTTATTTTGATGGAGCGTTACCTGGCCGCGACTCGGTGACGTGTGCGGTTCGTCCAATTGAGTTGTAATGCCGAAACGATTAATTGCTATCGGAGTACTTTTCGTGGCTTGCGGACTCATCGCGATTTGGGGCGTTATCTCTGGACTGGCACACAACAATATTAGCTTAAATTTCGCAGTCCTGATGCTACCGGTCGGCGTTGGATTGCTTCGTGGCAAAAGAAGCTCTCAATGGTGGGCTAGGTTTTGGATCATTCTCGGCTATTGCATGATGGGCCTGTTGGTCTTGCTTGCTTTTGCGATGCCACAAAACGTTAGCGCTACTTGGTTTGGCAATCGAATCCGTGGCCCATCGGCCATACCGTATGTGATTTTTGTGGCAATTGTGTTCACCGTCGTCTTGAACGTCGTGCATCGTCTGCTCTACTCGGAGAAGTCTAATGCATACTTCAATCGGCTCTTCTGATTGCCTGGAGGAAACACAAAATGCACCGTAGTTTCGAAAATGGTCGTTTGCCAATGTTAGCCCAATCCCTCGCAACTCGGTGGTTTTAACCGGTATCCGAATTTGGAGACACTTCCCGGGGATGAGCATCGACTACTTTCTGTTTGGAAGTTCGGAAGACTTTTCGGCGATCGATCTGCCGCGACTTGCTTCGATTGAAGGTGTTGCGATGGATGATGAAGGATGCCTTTCCGTTGAAGGACTTGTGGGTACTCTTTGCCGTCCGATGGACAGTAGTCATCGTGAGATTATGTTGTCCGAATATGGCCCCTACGGTCAGGATTACAACTGGTTCTTGATGGGTCAAGTTGATCGCGAAGTCTGTAGGAATGAGCTAAGAAATCGCCTCTCGCGATGTGCGGCTACCTTGATTTCCTTTCGACCTGACTCGCCGCTCGCGCTAATGTGCCGGGCAGAGAGCATTTATATTCTCAACACTCCACGTGAATTGTTTGCCTCACCAATCTGCATCGACGTCCAGGAGACTATTCCGAAACTACTCGGTCGGCCTTACACTAAGAAGCACATTGAGCCACCATACTCATGAGTCGTCAGGATGGATAACCAACACGTGCACCGAAGTCGCGGACGGTGCTTTATGACTATGGAACGTCTCCATCCGCGACTCGGTGACGTTTGGCGTTCTGTTGAATTAACCCTATGGACATCCTAGATCGACTGAAGATGCAAGCGGCACGCTCAACTCAACGATCTGAGGTTTCCAAGCATCTATCGTGGTACAATCCTGGTCCATCGCTACGGCACAGGGCAACATCTGAACAGATTCTTCAGGCAGAGCGAGACCTTGGATTTTCGTTGCCACCGCTACTCGTACGCATCTACTTGGAAATCGGGAATGGTGGTTGCCAGCTTGGTCCGGGGATTTATGGAATCGGCAGTTTCGCAGATTCTACCGATTGCCAGGATGCCGTGACGATTACCCGTGAAATGGCCAATGAATTTGTATGGTGGAAAGACTATATGGTGATCGCAGACCAGGGGTGCTCAATGTATTCGTGCATAGACTGCAGCGACGCTAGATTTTGCGTGTTTAGACTCGATGGAAATGGATACCCAGAGGAGTCTGTTGGTGAACCAACACCCGACTTTTGGTATCCTGAGGCTGACACACTTGAAGGCTGGTTTGAGCAAGGCTTGAACAATTTTGAGAAACGATCAACTATTGCTACTCCACGGTTCACACTGCCTTCCCATCAGCAGAAACCGTGGTGGCGTATTTGGTGAGTTCAACACACAACAGAACAATGGGAATACAAATGGCTCATATTCGAAATGCCATGTTCATCATACCATTACTGCTCGTTGCTGGTTGCTCGATCAACTATCCGTACGAATTGACCGTTACCGTCGTGTCTCTTGATGACGGCACGCCCCTTCCAGACATCGAAGTCAAACTGCTTTCGAGAATTGGTGAGGAGTCCGCAGGGGTCACGAATAATGACGGCATTTGCATTCTAAAAGCCGACCTCGATACCAATGACTTTGTTGGCGGCGAGAAAGGCAACGGATTTCTACACGGCTTCGAAAAAGACAAGCCTTGGCGGGTGTCGATCAAACACTTGAATAACGACTTTGTGGTAACTTGTCCACCAAGCCCAAAACCAACCAAAGGTATGACGCTAGTTGCGGCGTCAATGGTCGTAGCTGTCAAACAACCGTAGAATATGGCAGAACAACAAAATGCACGCGAGTTGCGGGTCGCGAGTTTCCTGATGGCAAGTCACAAGGCCGCAACCGCGTGATTTCAGACGTTATGTGGCAAGAGCATGAGCACATTTATACCTCTAAATGAACTCGAACGTACACTCAGCCTTGCGATGAGCGGTCGCCTCTCGCAAGCTGCTTTGATGGAAGCATTTCTCGCAAGTGACGTTGTTGTGCTTTTGGATCAACCTCCCATGAATGATGGCCAACTCGGACTTGCCCAACCTTTGGCATACCGAATGACCGATGGAAACATCGGCGTGGCCATTTTTACGTCTATCGATCGTGTCGTTAACGACGACATTGAATATGTTCATGCTCTGCAAACCAAGTTCTTGTGGATCCTGTCAATAATTACGGACGGCGTAGGCATAGTCGTCAATCCCGGACAATCGCATGGATTTGAACTTCCACCCAATGGTGTTGCCATGTTGAAGACCGACGCTGCCCTTGGATAAACTCGGATGGAACGCCCAACCAGAATGCCACTTAACCGTCGCATGCAACGGAGCCGGCGGTCAGGTCGGTTTTTAAATCAACACGTATGACGCGGCGCAAAAGCTCGCTGCGCAGGAAGCATTGCGTGATCTACAAACAACACATCACGCAATATTATATGTTCGATACTTTAACGATGACTATCATCGTGTGAGCATCACTTTTGATCAATCGAACCGCGGAGTCTATGAGGTTACGCCATTGTCGTTGTTGGAGCGAAGTTGTGAGGAACGAATCGACGAACCTACAATCTTGAGGTCGCACAACAGTATCGGCGCTTAAATGCCGTTCAACTCTTCATGCGATTGCACGAGTGCTCATGTTCGTTCGGTGTAACGGAGAGACCTGATGGCAGAACAACCCGATGGACCGAAGCGGTGGATCGGCCGCTTTTTTAATGGTAAACTTACTCGCCACCGCTCGGCCATCGCCGCCGTCATGCTTCTGAATGCAGTGAGTTCCCATGCCTAATCAAAACAAGACAATCTTCGGATCATTGCTTGCGTCGCTGCTATCGATCTGCGGCTGCGGTCATCCTGCCCCACCTCCGAATCAGCCTGCGGATGAGCCGACATTGATCGAGGAAATAGCGGTCAATGGATTCGACCCTGACGGCGAGCCCGCAATCAAGAAATGGTCCGATGGAACACTCTGGATTCATTTCGAAGCGATGCCGCCATTCTTCGCTGAAGATGACAAGACCGAAAACGAATTCGAAGAATTTGAACTCAAAATCCAAGACGCGCTCGGCGTTGATGTTCGTCGCGATGATCGTGAGGTGTTCATTATCAAACAACCAAATCCTGACACTGCCGAAAAAGCCAAGGCTTGGCTTGAAGCATATCGCAAGAACAGAGCATAGCAATCGGTTCAACCGGAGCCGCGGGCCGGGCGGCTTCTGAAATCATTGTTAGTTGGCCGCGGCCCGGTTAACCTGCGCGTTACATGACAGAAGATGCGAACCAACAACTACACAGTCGATGACGTTGAGCACTTCGCAAAATACTTCGCTGTGTTAGTTCATGATCCTCACGCGACCCGCTCACTCCATTTTCAATGCTCGAGCTTTTATTGGACTGATGAGATGCCAGAATTTGTCGACGATGGGTATGACGCGTCGATTCGGCACTTCATGTAGTACTTGCTAAGCTACCTTAAAATGTTGATGTATGCCCAAATCACTGACCGAGATTCAATGATTTACGACTATCGAATTTCAGAAGCACTCAGTATTGTTTCCAGTTTCAAACTTTCAGCGGCTACAATCATGTTCAACGAAACCAGTTTTTCTCAGATCAAGTTCCTTGAAGGTCGTTGGAAGGGCGTTGGACCAGACGGAAAAACCTTCTTTGATGAGTATGTGCTGGCTGAACCGAGTGTCTTTCGGTCCATCCGCCATGCTGACGCCACTTTCAGCAAGGCCACGGATGAAAGCACCGTTGCGCTCAAGGATGGAGTGATAACCTCGACCTGGGGTCAGTTCACCTGGAAGGCAACGTCGCTGAGTGCTTCCAAGGCTTGCTTTGAGCCAGTCAATGCCCCGAGCGCGTTCTGCTGGGAACGAGTGGCGCCGAACACGGTCACCGTGACTCAGCGATGGACGGACTCCGATGGGAAGGAACAATCCTTCGTTCTAACGCTGAATCGATTGTAGTGCAGCACCGTAACTCGCTATCGCAGTGGACCATGCAACGAAAAACCAATGCATGCCGCCAGGGATGTTGCGGTTCGAATTCTGACTTTCGAAATGGTTGAATCAGTCCTCACCGCTAAAAGCTTCTTGGGCAACTCCACCGCTCTCACCCAGGGCTAACGTAGGTTATTGGCTTAGAACTTTCTCCGCGATGTTGTCCCTGCTTAACTGTGAATGGCGGGCGCAATGCATGCGAAATAGTAATATTCAATTTTGTGGCCTTTGTGATTTTTTGTGGCCAGCTATGTTCAGAGGATCAGCGGGATTTCTGACCGAGTTTGTGTCGCCCTCCGGGCTTTGGGATCTCGCTTTCTTGATTCCGGTGGCTGACGCACACCGGCATAGATGTGTCGCCCTCCGGGCTGAAATGCATGCAGTCGGCTACTGGGATTGTTTGGCCCCTTCAGGGCAATTGGTTCTATTGGGTAAGTTC
>CAUJKA010000257.1 GCA_963204965.1 Planctomycetota bacterium
ATTCCAGCAGTCGACTGTTAAAGCTCCGATTGACGTTCTCATTTGCAAGTCAATCGTGGTTCTTTCCGGCAGATAAGAACCTACCCGTGCCGTCCAACCGTCCAACGCGGTCGGGTAGGTCAAACTCCTGCCGGGTTCTCACCAAAGAGCCCTACCGCCAATGCTCTGCGATCTTCGCGCCTCTGCGTTTTATCATCTCTGCGATCCATGGCGCCCTACAGTCGGGTGACACTTGCGCAAGACTTTTCAACTGCAATCAAGATCCGTGTTCTAGCGTCTGCGATTTGAGTTAAGAAGCAGTGTACGAAACGCAGAGGCGCGGAGTACGCAGAGAGTTGATGGAGAGTCGCTTCGATAGATTTTTCTACACAGCAAGTCGCGAATTGGTGAAGAGTTTAGAGATGGTTGATTCTGGCAGAAAGAACAAACTCAAACACGCGACCTATAAATGGCTTGGGAGAGGACACTGTGCACAGCATCCTCTCCCAAATCCCTCCTGGAAAATTCGTTATCGTCTTCGCTATTTGACTTCATGAGTTGAGTTAGCGAATCGACTTGATGCTTTATCGAGTGCGAGCTGAGTCCATTTCAAGATTGTTGACGTAGACATTCTTGCCGCGAATGATGCGAATCTCGGGTGTGGTTGTGGCCGACATCTCTTTGCTCTTGAGGATGTACTCGATGTCGTCCCAACTGGTCGTTTGCCAACCCACCAAGCCAACCAGAATATCACCGCGTTGCAATGACGCAAAGTGAGCGGGGCTGCCTTGTCGAACGCTGGTGATCTTCATTCCGCCTTGGTACGAATCGTTAGCTGCTCGTACGGCTGTGGCGTCGGCCAACTCAACCTTGATTCCGATTTCGCGATAGAGTCGATCCTCAATGGTGTTGGTCGACGCTAGTCGAACTTTCCCAGTTGAACCGGTTCCTGATCGCGTTACGGAGACGCTAGCTGTTAGGACTTCACCATCGCGTTCAACGGTAATGGGAGTTGTGGTGGACTTGGAGCTTAGAACGGCTAGTTCATAGTCCAGTCGGTTCTTGATCTCTCTGTCACCGATTGTACGAATGATGTCGTTGGTTCGCAGTTCGCTTGTTGAACTTCGGACCACGCGAACTCGCGAGGTACCATTGCGATATTCTGTTTTGACTTCGGCTGAAAGGCTTTGCTGCTGTTCTTCAGCGGCGATCATGGTGGCGGCAACTTCAATAGCGCGGTCAATTGGAATGGCAAAGCCGATGCCTTGCGCGCCAATGCGAACGGCAGCGTTGATACCAACCATTTGACCGTCTGCGTTGAGCAGTGGCCCGCCCGAATTGCCCGGATTGATGCTGGCGTCGGTCTGGATCAAGTCTGGGTATTCTTGAACTCCGTTGACCGGTATGTTGCGATGTAGCGCGCTGATAATTCCTTCGGTTACTGAGTCGTGATAACCGAAAGGATTACCAATTGCTACAACTCGCTCGCCTCGCATCAAATCCGAGCTGGTGCCACAGGGTATGACAGGTAGAGGACGGCTAGTGTCGATCTTGATGATCGCCAAATCGGTATCCGCGTCTCGTGCGATCAGCCGACCGGTGTGCTGGGTCCCATCGTGCAAGGTCACATCAATACGTTTCACATCTTGGACAACGTGTTGATTTGTCAGAATGTAGCCGCGAGAGTCAAAAATGACTCCAGCGCCCATTCCGTTGACATTTGCTTCGCCTTTCGCACCAGAGGAACTCTTGGAAACTTTGTTTCCTTCGATGTTCACTACTGCTGGTTCAGCGTTTTCGATGGCTCGCACCGTGGCTGTAAATCGAGCCGAGCTGCGTTCTTGTGCAAACGATGCTGTCATTGGAATGGAAGTGCTTGTGGCTAAGGTCAGCACTGCCAGTTTCAATCGCAACATACGTTTAGCCGATTGGGTGATCGACAACTGCGTCATGGATGCCCTTCCGAGCGGGAATTCGGTTGGGGATGGGCAGCTCTCTGGGTCGAGTGCTGCCCGCCTCAAATGTCCTGTCACCCACAGCGGGCAACTTGGCATGCTCAGTGAATCGGTTGCAACGTTTGATCCGCTTGATCTACCAAATTTGAATCGGAAGCCTTCTCCTATCTTGCCATAAAGTCAGGATAGGCAAAGATTGCCGCTTGCGGGTCCTGTTAGGATCGGGTGATCGTTAACATAGACCCTCTCCAACTAGTTCTGTTCTTTCGCGCCGAAAGATAGAATTCAGCTCAAGCCAGTCACGCTCGACTAGCATTTTTTGACACGCTCGTTCCCCCAACATTCGGTAAGCCACACTCAGCATGCAAACTGATCCAAATCGATGGGAACGACTCAAGGATGGCGCCGCCGTGGGAAGCTGGTGGGAGCCAGCTAGCAAACCTGGTCGCATTGATTGCATGCTCTGTCCCCGTCAATGTAGTCTGGCGAAAGGCGACCGCGGATTCTGCTTTGTAAGAGAAAATCGCGATGACAGAATTGTGTTGACCACTTACGGTCGCAGCACAGGATTCTGCATCGACCCAATTGAAAAGAAGCCGCTGAATCACTTCTTTCCCGGGACGCCCGTGCTGAGCTTTGGTACGGCAGGATGCAATTTGGGTTGCCAGTTTTGTCAGAACTGGGACATCTCGAAGTCGCGACAAGTCGAACGTCTGAGCGAAACGGCTGAGCCAGCGGCTATTGCTGCGGCGGCACTTGAGTCTGGTTGTCGCAGCGTGGCGTTCACTTACAACGATCCTGTGATTTGGGCCGAGTACGCGATCGATACTGCTTTGGAATGCCGCAAAGTCGGGATCAAGACGGTGGCTGTTACCGCCGGCTACATTTCCGCCGACGCTCGTCGTGAGTTCTTCGAAACCATGGATGCGGCCAATGTCGACTTGAAGGGATTTACCGAGGAGTTCTACAGCAAGATCACCTACTCGCACCTTCAACCCGTGTTGGATACGTTGAAGTACTTGGTACACGAGACGCCTGTTTGGGTCGAGCTGACCAATCTGATCATTCCGCGTTTGAATGACAATCGGGACGATCTGCGCAGAATGTGCGATTGGATCTTGCAGGACCTAGGCGACCATGTACCGATCCACTTCACCGCATTCCATCCAGATTTTCGGATGTTAGATCGGGAAAGAACCGATCCTGAGACGTTGATGGCCGCATATGAGATAGCTCGAAGTTGCGGCCTAAAATTCCCGTATGTCGGCAACATTCACGATATCCAGCGGCAAACAACCTATTGTCCCAACTGTTCCCAAACGCTCATTCAGCGAGATTGGTATCAGTTGGGCGAGTACTCGATCGCCTTGGATGACGATTCCTCGACTTCCGATCAAGCGAGGTGTGTCCATTGCCAGACGCCCATTCCAGGGCACTTTGATCGAGCACCTGGAACTTGGGGTTCGCGCCGGCAACCGGTTCGCATCGCCAACTATTCGCCACAAGCTGTACAATTAACTTCGATTCGCACCAATGACTTAGCACCTTCACTTCTCCCTCGCTCAACTGCTGTTTCGCAAAATACTAGTCAGGAGTCCTCCACAGTGTCCCCCGCACAAACCAATCCTCCGGTCGCTGCTGCACCTAAGCCATTGAAGTTGGATCGAATCACCGAAGCTCAACGTAAGCTCTCGCTCAAGATCGCCGCCACATCGGTAGCGACAGCCGTAACAGGGCAGCCCATCAAAACAGATCCGGACACTCTGGGTGAATTCACTCAGTCGGTCGTGATGGGCGCCTTTGTGACTTTGAAGCGTGGCGAACTGTTGCGAGGCTGTTGCGGAGTGTTGGGCAAGCCTATGACCGTTGGTTCCGCAATTAGCAACGCCGCCTTGCGAACCGCCAAAGAAGATCAACGCATGGCACCAATATCGCCGTGTGAGCTCCCCTACTTAAACTTGGATGTGACACTGTTGGGGCCCATGAACCGCGTTCAAGCCAACGGGGCGGACCGAATAGCTGCAGTGCAGATTGGCAAGCACGGCTTGATGATTCAACGCGGCCAGAACAGCGGATTGTTGCTTCCTTCGGTGGCGACAGAACGCAATTGGAACGCTGAACAATTCCTGCGAGCTGTTTGCACGAAGGCACAACTTCCGACCGACGCGTGGGAAAAAGAAGACTCGGTGTTGATGACATTTGACGGCGAAACGATTTCGGCTCCACTCAACGAAATGATCCCTGGAGATTTGCCGACTCAGGTTCGCGCGCCTCTGACTTTGGATCAAGTAACTGCCTACGCTCAAGTTGCTGGGCAAAACATCGTTGCCTTTGCGACTGGTGGTACCCCTAGCTATGTGATCCCACAACTTCCAGACTGCAATGTGAACGCACTGGTGCTATCGATGCAGTGGGGCCCGGCTAGCGCTGAAGGTGAACCTTCGGCCGATTCAGGAGCTGAGTCGAGTGCAGCCGTTGGCTCCGAATCGTTGCAGCAAGGCAATGCCGTGCAGGTTTCATTCCGCCCCGGCATTCCATTGCAAGCCAATCTATTTCAGATGTGTCAGCATGCGGGACGGATGTTCGTCGAGAAGCGATTTAACGGAGAGCTCAAGATCGGTTTGACTTTGGGCTTTGATCCAGCCATGCATGGATACGGTCAGAGTGCAGAACTTACCGGAGTCGATACGTCCAGCCGAGCGGTGATCATTTCGGATCCTCGGCATTGTGGATTCATTTACAATCCTAATCAATCGGCGGAACAACTCCGAGACCTTCTCCAACGCAATCTACCCGTGGGGAGTCGCGATGGTGCTGTGCATACAGTCCAAGTCGTATCCACGATGCCACATACAGTTTGCATCAGTTCGCCAGGACCAGTTGTTGTCGGTGGCGTCCGCGCGCCAGCGGTGGCAGGAAAATTCTATCCAGCCGAAGATGCTGCGCGACGCGCGATGGTTGAGTCGTTAATTAAGGGACCAGCGCCAACCAAGCGGCAAGTCTTAGCGGCGATGGTTCCACACGCGGGCCTCAAGTTCAGCGGGAAGATTGCTGCTGAAGTTTGGCGGTCCCTGGATCTATCTCCAAATCAATCGATCATTGTGATTTCCCCCAAGCACACCAATCATGGTGTAAATTGGGCTGTCTGTCCTCAACTTGCTTGGTGATTGTCGGAGACTACACGCATCGATGGCGATTTCGACTTGGCTCAACGATTGGCCGATGAAGTCGATGGCTTTCAACTGGATGCTGCCGCGCATGCTGGTGAGCATGGAATCGAAGTCCAACTGCCGATCCTTGAGCAAATCGCTCCGAAAGCGAAAGTCGTTGGAGTCGCTCTGCACAACGGCACTTGGGGCGACATCAAGTTGGCAGCATCGCAACTGGCCAGTTTGATCTCTTCGATGGAGACTCCGCCGCTGCTAATCATTTCTAGCGACATGAATCATTACGCGGACGATGCCGAAGGTCGGCGGCGCGATCGGATGGCCCTGGATGCCTTGTCTGAATGCGATCCGGAAAAGCTGATCGACGTCTGCCGCGAGAATGAAGTCAGCATGTGCGGTCTCCTTCCTGCCGCTCTTGTCATGGAAACGCTTCACCAAATGGGCAAGCAATTCCGCGTCGAAGAGCTTGATTACGCGACCAGCGCGGATGTTAACGGCGAGAAATCGACTGTGGTGGGTTATGCGGGAGCTTTGCTGCTCGGATAGGCCCATTTAGAAAACAATCCTGTCGGAGACAGGTCCGACGGAAGAAATCCCGTCGGAGACAGGTGCGACGCAAGAAATCCCGTCGGAGACAGGTGCGACGCAAGAAATCCCGTCGGAGACAGGTGCGACAATTGGCGAATATTGGCTGTTGCGGGTTGTGCTGCCCGTTGCCCAGGTCGCCGTGCTGCATATCATGTTACGAAACTTTGAATATTCACGACTTAGCCGAGCTTCCCATGGATCAACATTCACCGCAAAAATGGTTTAACCTTGAAGAGCAGTTTTTTAAGAGCTTGGATAACCAGCTCTTGGAGAAGATTCGCGAGCAAACGGATCTTGTTGAAACCGCCGAAGAGATCATGAAATTGACTGGGATCACCAGCAAAGAAGTGGCGACGAAGATTGCCGCCTTGAGAATCTCGCCGCAGACGCTGGCCGCGTTTTGCTTGGTCCCGTTGGTGGCGGTTGCCTGGGCCAGTGACGACGTTGACGCTGATGAACGCCAGGTGATTGAACAAGCTGCGACCGCTGCTGGGCTGGACGAGCGATGCCTCAAGCTCCTGTCTGGCTGGTTGAACCGACGTCCCGCCAGCGAGCTATTCGATACCTGGTGCGAATACGCCAAGGTTCTGGTAAGCTCGATGGATGAAAGTCATCGCGTTTCGTTGCGAGATCACATCGTCGGACAATCAACGGCTGTAGCTAAAGCCTCGGGAGGAATCCTTGGAATTGGTGCGATCAGCGCTAGCGAGAAAGCAATTCTGGAGAGAATCAAGACGGCACTTGGTTAACTAACGCTTCTTAGTCGCTCAATTAAGCGATATTCAAGACAGCCTCTCTGGATGCATCTAGAACTTCACGAACCTTGCTGAGCAATTGCTGAACGGTAAAGGGCTTGGCAAGGAACGGGAACTGGATCTGTTCATCGCGCAAAATGGATTCGCTGTAGCCACTTAGGCACAAGACGCGGACTTTCGGAAAATCCCGAATGACTTGATTGGCCAAGTCGATGCCGCTGATTCCTGGCATCACGAGATCTGTCAGAAGCAGGTCAAAATCTCCGCGACACGCATTGGCGATTTCTTGACCTTCAATTCCTGAGCAGGCTTCGAGGACTTTGTAGCCAAACATATTCAACGCTGCCGCTGCAGCTCGTCGTACCGAAGGTTCATCTTCGACTAGAAGCACGCTTTCTGTTCCGTGAAACGGCAGTTGGATCAATTCAGGGCTCGCTTCGACCGACGTGACTTGTGTAGCGGGTAAGAGAATTCGGAACGTCGTACCCTCACCGACTGTGCTGTTGACACTTATGGAACCACCTGCTTCGCGGATCACACCGTAAGCAACTGAAAGGCCCAATCCCGACCCACGGCCAACTTGTTTGGTTGTGAAGAAGGGTTCGAAGATCTTTGCACATACTTCGTCTTTCATACCGCAACCGGTGTCGGTCACAGTCAATTCCACATAGTCTCCTGATTTCAAGTCATCGCGGCCAATGTCACTTTCGGAGATTGTTCGCACTGATGTTTCCAAGTGGAGTAACCCGCCTTTGGGCATCGCATCGCGAGCATTCACGGCTAGGTTCACGATGACTTGATCGACATGACTAGGATCGACCAACACTGGAGGAAGGCTCGTGGCCAGACGCGTGGTCAGTGTGATATCTTCGCCGATCAAACGACGCAGTAACCGTTCGGCCGAAAGCACGACTTGGTTTAAGTCTAAGCAAGTGCGGCGATGCGCTGACTTGCGACCGAACATCAGCAATTGTGAAGTCAGTCCCTGAGCCCGATCCACGGTATCTTGAATGGCCTTGATCGCTTCCAGATTGTCTCGGTCGTGTTGGGCACGCATTAAAATCAGTTCAGCCGAAGTACTGATTACCGTGAGCAGGTTGTTGAAGTCATGAGCGACACCTCCCGCTAGACGCCCAATGGCCTCCATTTTTTGTGAATGCCTCAGGCGTTCTTCAAGTGCCTTTCGAGCGCTGATGTCGGACATTACACCACTGAGCAGACTTACGCTACTTTCTTCATGCTGGGCCTCAACGAACAGCTCGACCCAAACATAGTGTCCCTGAGCGTGTCGCATACGAAATTCAAAACGCTGCCTTTGATGGTTCACTAAGGCAAGCTTATCACGTACATCTTGCAGATCGCTTGGGTGTGTG
>CAUJKA010000258.1 GCA_963204965.1 Planctomycetota bacterium
GTCTCGCGGAAGCCGTGACTGGCAAGCTGGGCGGCAAAGTCGGTGTCGCACCTCGTATCTTCCTAAAGAAGTTAGTGGCGGACGTTCTTGATCGCGTCGATCTCCACGAGGGGTTCAATCCTCGGGCAGACTATCAGTTAACGATTGGAGACGTTGAGCTCACAATGATCGAACGACACGCAGCGGCTGGCACATCAGTAGATGAGATTGAGTTGGAACTGTGAAAGGATTCGATCATCTCCATCCAGCGTTGCAGTATCACATCGTTAACAGCCTAGGCTGGCGAGAACTGCGTCCGTTCCAGGATCTTGTGATTCCGAAAGTTGTCGCAGGGGACCATTTGATTATCCTTGCGCCGACGGCTGGTGGAAAAACGGAATCGGCATTCTTCCCAGCGCTTTCAAGAATGCTCACCGAGAATTGGTCGGGCCTGAGCGTGCTCTATGTCTGTCCGATCAAAGCTCTGTTGAACAACCTCGATGATCGTCTTTCTCGGTACTGTAATCTGCTCGGACGAAGGTCTGCACTTTGGCATGGCGACGTAGGGACCTCGGATCGGCGAAAGATCCTTCGAGACCCGCCAGACTGTCTACTGACGACTCCAGAGTCCCTCGAGGTCATGTTGGTATCCAGAAGCGTCGACGATCAACGCATGTTCGGCGATTTGAAGATGATTATCGTCGATGAAGTCCATGCCTTTGCCGGTGATGATCGAGGCTGGCACCTGCTCAGCGTGCTAGAACGAGTTTCTAAGCTTGCAGGGCAAGAGATCCAGCGAATTGGTTTGTCAGCGACAGTTGGCAATCCAGACGTGTTGTTGACTTGGATCGCAGGCAATTGTGATGGCAAGAAGAGCGTTGCTTACCCGCCTCCGAGCGAAGCAGCTCCGGCAGATGTGCAGATCGACTATGTCGGTTCGCTTGAGAACGCTGCGACAGTAATCTCTCGCCTGCATCGTGGTGAAAAGCGGCTGGTGTTCCTTGATAGTCGTGCTGGCACCGAAGAGCTTGGCTTGATGCTCAAGTCTTACGGTGTTAACGCTTTTGTTACTCACAGCTCATTGAGCCAAGAAGAGCGACACAGGACCGAAAAAGCTTTCGCGCAGGAAAGCGATTGCGTTATCGTGGCCACAAGCGTGCTCGAGCTTGGCATTGATGTGGGCGATCTGGATCGCGTCATTCAAATCGACGCACCATTGACGGTCGCCAGCTTCTTGCAACGCATGGGACGAACAGGCCGACGAGCCGGAACCGTTCGCAATTGCTTGATGTTGGCTACCAAGCCCGAGCGATTGCTACAAGCGGCAGCTCTCACAGAACTGTGGGAGAGCGGCTTTGTTGAACCGATTGTTCCTCCACCCGATCCATATCACATTCTCTCGCAGCAACTGATGGCGTTGGCACTGCAGGAAAGTGGCATTGGGCGACTGGACTGGTTCAAATGGATCGAGGGCGTTTATGGCTTCAGCCAGTTGCCCAAAGAATCGATCGACGAACTTGTCCGCTGGATGATCGAGACCGAGATTTTGTCCGACGACTCGGGACTGCTTTGGCTGGGAGCCAAGGGTGAGCAGACGTTTGGTCGGCAAAACTTCATGGAACTCTTCTCAGTCTTCATGACACCGCCCATCTTCCGCGTTTTGCATGGTCGGCAAGAGATCGGCCAGGTCGATGAATCGGCTTTACTGGCGAAGCAGGACGGCCCACGCGTACTGTCCCTGGGTGGCAATGCCTGGAAAGTGAACTACATCGACTGGCAACGTAAGATCGCTTTCGTGGAACCAACTGATGTGCTCGGACGAACTCGTTGGCCTGGATCTGGGCTTGGGCTCTCGTACAAGATCTGCAAGTCGATGCAATCGATCTTGTGTCGCTCGGATCAATCAGACCGATGGTCGAAACGCTGCAAAGCAGAGATCGATCGACTGCGAGATGATTTCAGTTGGCTGCAAGCCGACTCGACATCGCTGCTCCTTGAATCTGGCGACCGATGGTCTTGGTGGACATTCGCCGGCGCGAAAGCCAACGCCACGCTCGCTTACTATCTTGCTCAAGATCTTAAGTCGACAGTATCCAGCGACGGGTTCAGCCTAAAGTTCTCCGAAGGCGTAACGAGCGACCAGATCCAATCAGCTCAACAAGTGCTTATGCAGGCAAGTCCAGCAGACCTGCGTCCAGTTGCTCATGAGAAGGCGATCCGAGGGCTGAAGTTCGCCGAGTGCCTGTCACCACGTTTGGCAGACGAAGTCACGTCCATGCGACTACGCGATGATGCCGCAGTTGCCAGCGTGCTCAACGAGCAAGTCCGCGTGACCTTACCTTCACCCGACGAAACGTTTAAACCATCGATCGGAAGCCGTCGCTCCAGCCACGCAACACCCAGCAAACTAGACTCGCCAAAGACCATCCGCGTCGGGGACACCGAGATTGAACTTGGAGACGCAGATACCGCCGACAAATCGATCCGAGCGTTGAGTGTTCGCCAGCCATGGGCCGAGTTGATCATGCTTGGTGACAAGGAGATCGAATATCGGAACTATCCGACGGATGTTCGAGGAGTTGTTTACATCTACGCCAGCGCAACCCGTTATCCCGCAGAAGACGAGCAAGACATGCAATCCGAGTATGGCCTAGAACTCAACAGCCTTCCCCGCGGTGTCATTGTCGGAACCGTCGAGGTCTACGATTGCCAACAAGGCACAGAAGGAGGCTACGAATGGCTCCTTCGCTCGCCAACCCGATTATCCAAACCACTTAAGCCAAAACGCAAACCCGAACCATCCTGGTTTTTTCCGTTTTAGCGCAGGAATAATAGGGTCCGAATTGTTCTTTTAGACTTCGCAAGCGTGAACGCATTTGGAGTAATTAATGGCAGACATAGCTCTTGATTGGCAAAACATTCGGCCACTCAACGGCGGCCGCGAGAAAGGCTTTGAAGAACTTTGCGCGCAGCTAGCGCGTGCAGAAATCCCAGCTGATGGGGCATTTGTGCGTAAAGGTACACCAGACGCTGGGGTCGAATGCTACGCCGTTTTTCCAGACAATTCTGAGTGGTGCTGGCAGTCGAAATATTTTGATAGTCTCGGTGATTCGCAATGGTCTCAAATAGACAAGTCGGTTAACACGGCCCTCAAAAAGCACCCTAAGTTGGTCAAGTACTTTGTGTGCGTCCCGCTGGATCGCCCTGATGGACGCGTTGAGGATACGAGATCTGCAAAAGACAAGTGGGATGAACATGTTCAGAAGTGGCAAAAGAGTGCAAAAAAACTAGGTATGTCGGTAGAGTTCGTTTATTGGGGAAGCCACGAACTTCTTCATCGACTGTCACACCCAGACCATGTAGGCAAAGTACGGTTCTGGTTTAATGCTCGTGCGTTCGACAAGGGATGGTTTAAGGCTCGTCTGGATGAGGCAATCCAAACCGCCGGTCCTCGTTACACACCTGCGGTGCACGTAGATCTTCCTATCGCCCGCAACTTTGAAGCATTTGGGCGAACCGTAGCTTTCTTCGACGGCGAAAAGCGAATTGCACGTACGATCCGCGAGTGTTTTGCTGATGTCACCTCTTCAACGAGAAAACTATCTGAGGATCTAGGAGTATTGGCAGGCGAGGTCTTGGACCTACTAGAACAAGTCCTCGCCAAATTTGCAGCGATCGAGCCTGATCCAATCGGTGCATTACCTTTTCAGCCGCTCATAGATCTTATTCTCAAAACCGAGAAGTTAGCTTTAGCTCTCCAACGCAGCTTGTTTGATCGTGAAAAAGACTATGAAGAAAAGAATCGAGGAGATTCACCAGCGAAAAATCCATTTAGCGAACTCGTCAGCCACTTGCGAAGACTTGGTTTTGAATTGGGCAAAGCAAGGCAATCGCTAAAGCAATCTGATTCTATAGCGGGCAACCAAGTGTTATTGCTAAAGGGCGAAGCTGGAACGGGAAAGACACACTTGCTTTGCGACGTGGCGAAACACCGCATTGGAGTTGGTCTGCCGACAGTGGTGCTTATGGGGCAGCAGTTCATCAGCCATGAAGCCCCATGGCCCCAGGCCCTTCGTCAGCTAGACCTATCGAACGTTTCAATGGACGAGTTTGTCGGTGCGCTCGAGTCTGCTGCACAAGCCGCAAACGCGCGAGCCCTGATAATTGTAGATGCGATAAACGAGGGAGCTGGCCGGATCATTTGGCCGGATCATCTCGCTACATTCTTGAGACAAGCACTGCGTTCCAAATGGATTGGGATCGTGCTGTCAATCCGATCGTCCTACGAAGATTTGATACTCCCTCAAGCCATCCGGGATAAAGCACATTGCATAACTCACTTCGGATTTGCTGAACACGAATACGACGCAACCAAAACCTACTTTGTCCACTACGGACTTGAGCTGCCTTCGACACCGCTGCTTGCACCAGAGTTTCGAAACCCTCTCTTTTTGAAAACACTTTGTAGCGGTCTACAGAGCAACGGTGAAAGACGACTCCCTCGGGGACTTCATGGCATAACTGCAATATTTGAGCTTCACTTTTCAGAAATCAATAAGCGAGCGGCACGAGATCTGGATTTCAATCCTAAGTTGCACTTAGTACAGAACGCACTAAAAGCAGTCGCAATGGCAATTTTTGATTCTGGAGAAACTGCTTTACCGTTGGAAACCGCGTCGACGATTGTTGATGGATTTCTCCCGGGTCGAGATTTTGAGCGTTCACTGTTTCGAAGGCTGATCGTCGAGGGACTATTGGTCGAGGACGTTAAGCGACAAGAAGACCAGTCTATTGCTACGTTTATTTTTATCGGATATGAACGATATGCAGATCACCTAGCCGTAAGAACTCTCTTGGACAAGTACCTCGATACGGACAGACCCGAAGCGGCATTCCTTGAAGAGGGGGCACTTGGATTCCTCTGTGATCGTAAACGCTTCCTTTCGCCAGGTTTGCTTGAAGCATTTTGCATCCAGATTCCTGAAAGAATACAGAGAGAACTCGTGGCTCTTGCACCGCGTTCTGCTGATCGTTGGTCGATGCCGTCAGCTTTTAGGCAAAGCTTGATATGGCGAGCTTCGTCGGCGTTTTCACCCGAAACGATGGAAACACTATCCAAGATTGATAAACTTGACGGGAATCACGCTGAAACAATCGAAGCTATTTTGACAGTTTCGACATTACCAAATCACCGCCTCAATGCGAACTATCTAGACAAGATCCTTCGTCGGCATTCGATGCCAGATCGTGATGCATGGTGGAGCGTCTATCTTCACGGTGCCTGGGATTCACAGTTTGCAATTGATCGAATTGTAGACTGGGCTTCAGCAGTTGAACCGCAACAACTGATTGAAGACGAGTCCCTAGATTTATGTGCGATTTCTCTTGCTTGGATGTTTACAACTTCAAATCGATTCTTACGGGATCGCGCAACTTCTGCATTGGTAAAGCTGCTCACGGGG
>CAUJKA010000259.1 GCA_963204965.1 Planctomycetota bacterium
CGGATTCATCCTAAGTTGTACTTACAGTCATCTGCGTTCCACTGCTCGCTCGCACAGTGGTTCGACTGAAGGATGTCGTCGAGATTGTCTCGGGTAGTTCACCATCTTTCGATAAGCTAAAGGAGATGGCCCTCGGTCCTGCGCCCCGCGATGGTCAGGTGCAAACATGGCATAGTTCAGATGTGATGCAACATTTGGAGCTACGAGGTATTAATCCGAAGAGCATTCGATGGAGCGGCAGTTCCAAGACGAAGCTGCAAGGCGTAAAGTCGATAAAGCCTGAGTTGCAAGAGACCATTACGCCAGCTTTCCTCGATGAGAGCATTATCGTTCATGCCAAGAGCAATGTTTCCGCAGCAATTCGCGAGTACTTGAATCTGAAGACTCGTAGCCAAGTTGATTGGCGCATCGATCCGCAACTCGCCACACAATATTGCAAGCTACTTCAGTCAAGACGCAACATCACGTCGATCGGTGGTGGCACCGAACCCTGGACTGGCGAGCAAGAGTTCATCTTTCAAATCAAGATGAATGGCCAGGTCGTTTCAGCGACTATCAAAGCGACGGTCGAGACACCTCCGATGATTGTTGTTGCAAGTGGTCCAATTCGCCGAGATCAGATTGTCACTACTGAAATGCTGACTTACGCTCCAATGCCCAAAGGCATGGAGGATAAGGGTTACTTCACCGAAATCAAAGTGATTGTTGGCAAGCAGTTGCGACGCAGTATGAGCACCAACCAAGCGCTCACTCGCGATGTCATTGGCGAACCGATTGTGATTCAGCGCAATGAACTGGTCGAAGTCGAAGCCGTCTCTGGCTCAGTGGTCGTAAAGACATCTGGCAAGAGTCTTGGCAGCGGAGCTGTTGGAGACTTGATCGATATTGAGATGCAGGATCGTAAGAAGCTGAAGGCTACCATCGTGGGTACCTCCGTCGTACGTATCTCGGCGACTTCAGCGGTTACGCAAAGCAGATAAAACGTAGGCAAAATCCAATTGAAAGGACTAGCAGTGAAACACATTGCAATACTGACCGGCTTAGCGGCTTGGGCTGCGTTATCCGGTGGAGCACGGTGTCAAGAAAGCAGCTTGTTCCACAATCCTATCTACTCACAGCGTCCCGCTACTGGGAACATGCAGCCTCAGGGTGCCGGACAAGGTTCAGCCAATGGACAGATGGCCGGTTCGACACCGCCCCAGTTAGCAAATCCGTTGCGAACTGATCAGTCCAATATGGGCCAAGCGAACATGGGCCAAGGCTCCGCGATGCAAGCGCCTTCCGTACAGGCACCGATGACACTGTCGTCCCCACAAGGACAGATGATGGGACCAGTAGGTCAAGTGTCGTATTACGGTGGTTTACCACTAACGATACAGAATCCAGCTGTCTACAACTATCAGCCGCCTCCACGTCAGCGCGTGCTTCGCATTCACGACGTGGTACAAATTCGTGTGGATGAAATTTCGCGAATGACCGCTGATGGTGTTGCTTCGCAGAGAAAGAACGGTCTTTACGATGCCACTTTGCAAGATTGGGTGCGTTTGGAAGGCTTAGATTCGCTCAAGCCAGCGGTGATGGCAGACGGCGAGCCGCGAGTTCGTGGACAAACGAACCAAATTTTCCGTGCGAACTCGCAAATCGTCACGCGTGAGTCGCTGACCTTCAACATCGCAGCTGAGATCGTGGATATCTATCCCAACGGCAACATTGTCTTGGAGGCTCATAAGGATATCACGAACAACGACAATCGCTGGAAAGTCTCTTTGACCGGGATCTGTCAGGATGCTGCTATCGGCGCCGACAACGTGGTGCTGAGCAAAGATATTCTCAACTTGAAGATCGATAAGCACGAAGCCGGCCAAGCTCGTGATGGATATCGACGTGGCTGGTTTAGCGAATGGCTGGGAAGATTCCAGCCTTTCTAACGGCGAGTTGAAACATTTAGATGCAGAACAAACTGACAACGTCTGGAATGCTGACATGACAATACGAACGATCACGACCCTCTTAGCCGTACTTTGGACCGCGATGGCTAGCGCGCAGGATGCTCGAAGCATTCGCTTGGCAGACTTGTGCCGCATCAAAGGGCAGGAAGAGAATCGCTTACAGGGTTTTGGATTAGTTGTTGGCTTAAAGGGAACGGGAGATAGCAAACTCTCACCAACCTTTCGAGAGCTAGCAGCAATGTTTCAAGCGATGGGCGGTAACATCAGCACCGACAAGCAAGGCGTTCCCAATCCCAAAGAACTCGAGTCGGTCGGTAACGTGGCCTTGGTAATGGTAACGGCAACAATCCCATCCAGTGGTGCCCAGCAGGGAGATCTATTGGATTGCTCAGTGGACGCGATCAGCGCAAAGAGCCTTCAAGGTGGTCGTCTAGTGATGGCCTATATGTTAGGACCTCGAGCGGATGTAAAGACAATCTATGGTGTCTCCAGTGGACCAATATCCATTACGGACCCGACGATTCCAACCAGTGGAATGGTTTACGATGGTTGCAAAATGGAAACGACGATCACCAACAGTTTCGTTCAAAAGAACAAACTGACCTTAGTCGTCGATAGCGATCAAGCTAGTTTTTCCAATGCTGCCGACATTCAAGATGCAATCAACAGCTTCTTTAATGGCATGATGAACGGTGCAGGCTATGGAATGGCACGAGCTATTGATCAAATGCACGTGCAAGTCGAAATTCCACCCGCTTACGCTGACAAGCCAGTGATGTTCGCCAAACTTGTACTGGACATCGAACTGGGCAATCTGCGAAAGAACAAACGTGTTGTGATCAACGAACGCGAAGGAGTAATCGTTATCGGCGATAATGTGCTGATCAATCCTGTCGCCATCAATCATAAGAACCTGACCATCCAAGCAGGCGTGCCCGGAGATCGCTTCGTATCCTTCGATCCGGCTAGTCCCAAAACACCTCAGCCCGCTCTCAAGAACTTAGTCGACGCTCTGAACGCATTGAAGGTTCCTACTGAAGACGTGATCGCCATCATTCGTACGCTCAAACGCAACGGCGATTTGTACGGCGAATTGGTAATCCAGTAACAGGTCTCCAGAATAAGCCCCACCGACCAGCAAAAGTAACAGGCTCATGGAAATCAACTCCGTCGCTTCACAACTGCAGATCCAACAGGCGGCTAAGGCTCGCACCAACGGCGATCCGAGTAGCTTTGCAGCCTTGCTACAAGGCACGATCAACGGTGATGCCAGCGCGAAATCTGACACTTCTAGTCAACCGCTAACGGATCAAGCTCAGCAAAGCGTTCGCGATCGACTTCGCGAGTCATCGCAGGGAACGGGCGAAAAGAAAGATGCATTGCATGAGGCGTTCAGCGACTTTGTGGGGCAAACATTCTTTGCAGAGCTAATCAAATCGTGCCGTAGTACGCAACAGCCTGCAGCATATTTCAATGGCGGACGAGCCGAAAAGATTTTCCAAGGCCAGATGGATCAGATCATGGCCGAAGATCTCAGCGAGCGAAGCGCAGACAAGATCGCTGATCCGATGTACGAACAGTTCATGTTGCGTCGAGGCGGCTAAGAAGCATCGAGTTACGAGAGTCAAGTATGACGTACATCATCGCCCATCGAGGCGCTTCGAGGGACGCTCCTGAAAATACGTTGGCTGCCTTTGGCGAGGCGTGGCGTCAACAGGCCGATGGCATCGAGGGCGACTATGGCTACACGGCTGATCAACAAATCGTCTGTATTCATGACGATGATCTAGTACGCACCGGTTGCGAGAGTTTGGTCGTAGCTCAGAGCACCTACGATCAACTCAAGGCGGTGGACGTTGGATCGTGGAAATCGCCTCAGTTCAGCGATCAACGCGTTCCACTGCTTCGACAAGTGCTCGATCAAATGCCTCCGGACAAGTGGTGTGTGATTGAGCTCAAGACAGGCCCCGAGATCGTTACCTTGCTCAATCGAGACTTGTCAGCATCCTCGATCGATCGTAGTCGCATTCTGTTAATCGCCTTTGATCAACGCACCGTGCTCGAGGCCAAACGACAGATGTCCGAAATCAAAGCCCACTGGTTGGTCGACTATCGACAGCTCGACAGTGGAGATTGGTCTCCCACAGCCGAAGAGATTGCTGAAACGGTCCGCAGTTGCCAAGCTGACGGAATTGGTTCACAAGCTAGTCGCACCGTTGTCACAGCGCAGTTCATCGAGCGACTGAAGTCGTGTGGTGTCGATGAGTTCCATTTTTGGACCGTCGATGATCCTCAGGACGCTCGTTTCTATCAAAGCGTAGGAGCTTGGGGTATCACCACCAACCGCCCTGCGTTTATTCGCCATGCGCTTGGAGTTGAGTCGGAATAGCTAGATTCGGATCTAAATCACAGACGCAAACACAACAATTCTGGCTCCCTTCGCCCCTGAGGCACGAAGGGGAGAAGGGTTGGGGATGAGGGGCTCTTCCTTCAAAACTACTGTGCGTTCGCTTTAACAACACCTCTGCTTCGTCCACTACTCTTGGTTTCTGCCAACAGAGCCTTCAATTCCTCAACCACCTGCGGCTCTTCAAAGTACAGATTCTTTGTCTCGCCGGGATCTGCGTCAAGATTGTAAAGCTGTGCAGGTGCAGTTGGTGCGTTTTCGGGAATGGCAAAAGGCTTCAGACCCGCGTTGTTGTCGTAGCGATTGCCACCAGAGCCCACGTGATCGATATACTTCCAAGGACCGCGTCGAATGGCCAATGTCTTCTGACCACTAAAGGCTTGATGCAGTATGTAGGGGCGAATCGGCGCGTCAGGTTTTCCCAGCATCGGTTGCAATAGACTGAAGCTATCTTCGGCGGCGTTATCGGGTAGTTTTGCTCCGACGATATCCGCCGCGGTTGCCATAACATCGGTTAAGCAAGCTAATTCATCGCAACTCGTGCCTGCCGCGATCTTCGCAGGCCAGCGCACAATGAAGGGGACGCGATGACCACCTTCCCAATTGTCCCGTTTCACTCCACGCCATGGTCGAGCTCCATCGTGATCAAAATCTTTACGCATGTGAATCACGCTGGTCGTCTCAGGTCCATTGTCGCTGGTGAAGATAACAATTGTGTTGTCGGCGATCTTAAGTTGCTCTAGGGTGCTCATCAGTTCGCCAACGATATGATCAAGCTCCAAAATGAAATCGCCGTGAGGTCCAGCGCCTGACTTGCCTTGAAATTGTGGTGCGGCAAACGACGGTAGGTGGACGGCTTGAGTCGAGTGGAATAGGAAGAATGGTTTCTCGGGAGTTTCGCGAACGTGCGTTTCGATAAAACGGCGGCTCTTTTCGAGAAAGACCACGTCGACTTGATCCATCGAAAAATCCTCGGCTATCCAACCCTCGCGGCAATCATTGGCGTAAGGATGTTTGGGCAACTTCGACTTATCGATCAGCTTCTGTGGTGGAACGGGAACGCGATCGTTCTCGATAAAGGCGTAGAGCCAATCGGTGGTTGGACAACAAGCAGTTCCAAAGAATTGGTCGAAGCCATGATCACAAGGCCCACCGACAATTCTGCGAGTGAAGTCTACTTTCTTGATCGCGTCGACGCCCTGCCCAACAACCGGCTGCCCGACAACGCCCTGCCCTAGCGAGTCGAAAAAAGTCATTCCAACGTGCCACTTGCCGACACAAGCGGTCGCGTAGCCACGATCTCTAAGCATCGCTGGCAGTGTCAGTCGACCAGGTGCAATCAGCGATGGTCCACCCACTCCGGTAAACACCGTGCCTCCGTTGGGAATGCGAAAAGGCATTTGACCCGTCATCAAACCATAACGAGTCGGCGTGCAAACGGTGCAGGGACTGTGAGCGTCCGTGGATCGCATGCCTTGGCGAGCAAGCAGATCGATTTTCGGCGTAGCGACCTTCGCTTGGTCGTTGTAGCACTGGACGTCGCCGTAACCCAAGTCGTCCGCCAGGATGAAGACTATGTTGGGCAGTCCGGCACCACTCGTCGAAGCTTCGCTTGGTTCCGACGTCTTCCCGGGTTCCGAATTCATCCCAGTTTCAAGGGTCCGCCCATAGCCAAAGTTAGCCAGTCCAAAGCTCGCAAGTCCGAAGCTCGCCAGAATGCAGCTTACCGCCAGCCAAACCGATACGTCTGAACAAAAGTGGCTCAAAAAGCCCTGTGTGCTCCGCTTCATGCTATTGCTAATCCCCAAGGAGTAACCAAGACCAAGAATCTAGTGCTTTATTCCGATTGAGAAGCAGGGCTGCCCGTATTAGACGAGGTGACGAATCCCCGCAAATCACCGTACGACCGGACTCGTTACCTCGTCCACTACGCTAAAAACAAAAGGGACCAAAGCACTAGGCCAAAAAAACCAAGCCCAGAACGTTAGAACCACGACTAAGTTGAGTTAACTGGGCAGGCTATCTTAGCACACTCGCGGCTGACACTTCACCGATTTGCAGGGGGATGAACTGCCGTAGTTTCGTGGTTCGAGTTACTGGCCTAGGAGGGGTGAAGCTTGGGTACAATTGGCAGTGGAAAGCAAAAAGTTGCAATTCTGGCGGGAAATCGTTAGACTGAATCCCTCGTCTAAGCTCCACCATCCTTTCAGGACGCGAACCATGTTCAACGATCTAACGCACGAACTTGGTATTACACCGCAAGCAATTCACGTCACCGACGAAGCGCTGATGCAGCAATTCGTGGAAACGGGAGACTTGGAGTGCTTTGAAACGTTGATGCGACGTTATCAGCAAGAAGTCTACAGCTACTTGCGACGCTATCTGTCTGATGATGAACTTGCCGAAGATGCGTTTCAATTAACCTTTGTTCGCGTGTTTCAACGCGGAGCTCAGTTCGATCTGACTCGCCGCTTCCGCCCTTGGCTTTATGGCATTGCAACGCACCAAGCCATCGATCTCAAGCGACGCAACAAACGACAGCCTATTTGCAGCTTGGACACGCCGACTCGCCAATCCAGCGATCGCGAATCCACCAGCGCTACCTCGATCCCCGATCATCGCGTAGCCGAAGGGGACTTTCTTGAGCAAGCCGAACTTCGCGAGCAAATGAAGGCGGCTTTGGAATTGGTCGGTGAGCCCGGCCGAAGTGCTCTGGAGCTCATTTACTTGAACGGTATGGCTTATCGAGACGCCGCAGAAGCGTTAGATATACCCGTGGGGACCGTAAAAAGTCGAGTTCACGCGGCAATTCGCAAACTTGGAGCAATCTGGCAACGTATAGTTCCACAGCAGACCGACCTGCAGTAGTTTCACTTTCGTTGTTACCCCCCGCCATCTTCGAATAGTCGTTTTACTACCTACCTATGTCATTCTCCGACGAAGAAATCATTGCTTTTCTGCTCGGCGATGCAGATGAAGATCTTGCAGTTCGCATTCGAGCGAGTCTGCCAAATGATCCGGAACTGGCAGAGCGATTGAGCCACTTTCGCTCGGTGTTGAATCACTTGGATTACGTCGGCGAGCAGCAGTATGAACCGCCCAGCGATTTGATCCAGCGTACGATGGACAAGATCGAAGAATTGCCGACTGCATCAAGTAGCGATGCTCAACAGGATGGCGAGGATAGTTCGTCTGAGATGGATCCATTGGATCGACCAGTCGTATCTTTTTTGAGCACACCGGTTGAATCCAATCGAAGCCGTAGAACCTGGTTGGACTCGATGGCACTAACGGTGAGCTTGGTCGTTCTGTGCAGCTTGACAATTCCAGCCATTGTGCGAGCTCGCTATGAATCGCGTCGAGCCCAGTGTGCAACGAATCTTCGCGATACGGGATCGTTGCTCTTTCAGTATGCCATGCGTCAGCCCAGCCGACGTTTTCCTTTTGTATCCAGCAACGGCCCCGAAGCGTTCTCAGGAATGTATGTTGTTCGTCTGAGCGAGTCGGGATTGGTTCCGTCATCGCGCATGCTTCGCTGCGCGAGCTTGAATGGCGTGAATCGTCCAGTGCAAAAAGTCATTGCGATTCCGACAGTCGAACAACTGCACACAGCTACTCCTTCACAGCTTGATTGTTGGAAGTGTAGCGTGGGCGGCGACTACGCGTACAACCTAGGAGTCTTCGAAGATGAACAACTGGTCGCACCGAAGAACGTCGGCAGCAGCCATTTCGCGATCCTTGCTGACGCACCAGTGTTTCTAAACGATTGCGAAGAGTTGTTGGCTCACGACGGTAAGGGAATCAACATCCTTTACGACGACGGACAAGTCCGCTTCTTACGAAGCTCGTGTTTTGCTTCTCAAGAGCTGACACTCGACAATCCTTTCCGCAATTTTCATGGAGCTCATGAAGCAGGGATTGGAATTCGTGACGCATCGCTGGCTCCCAGCCAGTTTCCTCCGCTTGCTCACTGATTGCTGGTAGGTCAAACTCCTGCCGGGTTTGAGCACGATTGACGAAGCTGCTCATCAATGAACCGCTGCATCTCTTCCTTCTTGGGCAACTCGAGCTGGTACTTGGCGACAAAGAGTTGGTTGTCCATGCCGGCTAAGGCATATTCAGCGAGCGAATGATTGTTGTCCGTACAAAGGAGAATGCCGATGGGTGGATTGTCTCCTTCGGTCATCATGTTGGCTCGATACCAACTGACGTAGGTATTGAGTTGACCGAGGTTCTCGTGGCTGAAGCGTTCCAGCTTGAGTTCCACTAACACATGACACTTCAAAATGCGGTGATAGAAAACCAAGTCGACAAAGAAATACTCGTCTCCGATCAAGATGCGTTTTTGACGAGCTTCAAAACAGAAGCCGTGGCCAAGTTCCAGAAGAAACTCCTGCAGCTTGTCGATGAGTTGTTGCTCCAGATGCGATTCGCTCATTACCTCGGTCGACTTTAGTCCAAGAAATTCGAAGATGTACGGGTCGCGAATATTCAGGCCCGAATCTTGATCAGCCGATTGGTTAGCCAACTTGGATAACTTGGCTTTGTTGTGTGATAGGCCCGAGCGTTCGAAATACAAGCTTGCGATTTGGCGTTTCAGCTCGCGCACGGACCAGTTTCCTCGCAAACACTCAATCTCATAAAAGGCTCGCTTGGACTCATCGTCCAGATCAACAATTTGCTCGAAGTGACTGTACGACAGGCGTGAAATCAGTTGATTGACGGATTTTTCGGATTGTGGGGACGCCGTCCCCACAATCGTGCCCCTCGCGTTTTCAGGGGTTTTCGTGACCCCCAGAAGTTTTTTAAATTTGGGAGGCAGCGTCCCCACAATTGAAGGATAGAGCCGATAGAACCTAACGTAACGGTAGAGTTGGCGTCGATTACAGTTGCTTACCGACTTCAATTGTCGGGCCAGTTCCGTAAATAAATTCTCACCATACTGCGCTCGATCATTGCCACGCAATTCGTACTCCGAAACATGCTGGCCAATCAGCCAATTTCGCAGCGTCAGACTGACATTAATTGCTTTGTTGGCCTGGATCGACAGCTCTTGGTGCGTTCGCTGGATCGTTTGAACCAGCTCTGGCAGAGTGCTGAGCGAGAGAGCGTTATTTGTCATCCGATCATCTCCCGAAGCAATGGTTCGCTAACAATTCAGGACTTGATCATTCCCGGATCTTTGTTCGTGATTTAGCGAATTCTGGTTTTAATCCATTGAGCTCTGTCGGTCAAACTCCTGCCCGTGTTTGACCATATTTGACCATGCTTCAAAGTGACCTTGGGGACTAAGGAAAACACTCCTTCGAAATTGCTTTTCGGTGCGGCAAGTCTGAACTATTGGCGTAGTCAACACAGGTCCTTTCCGGCAGATAAGGACCTACCAAACCCGCGCGCGTCGGCGATTCTACACTTCGAAATCAACCAACTTCACTTCGGTGCAATTCCCCATAGTGGCGACAGCGGCGTAGTAACCGGGATCGATGGCCAAAGGTTGAATTCGCCAAGTGTTGGGCAAGACCCAACTGTTGCAACGGCAGTCCGCAGCTTCATTGAGATGTAGTTGCACGCTGGGATCGATGTGGCTGAGCTTCAAAGGCTGTGTCCCAATGGGCAACGGAAAACTGACTTGCTTCAGGCACTCGGCAATCCCTAGCCCCATGGCTTTGAGCAACGCTTCTTTGCAAACCCAGAGCCTCAAAATCTGCTCCGTGTGTTGTGAGGCGGCTAAGCTCTGCCATTGAGCTAGCTCTTTGGGGCTGACGACCTGAGTCATCAACGACTTGGCATTAATTCGTGGTTGCAATTTCTCGATATCGACTCCGATCGGGTCCAATGACAAGGCGATCAGTCCCAAGTCGCCCGAGTGCGACACGTTAAACTGCAAAGCCTGGGCTAGCTTCAGATCCGACTTTTCCAGCTTCATGCGACCAAAATCCAGTTCAGGCTTACCGTATCGCTGAGCTCGGAAACGGACTGCGGTCGGATCGCAGTTCAGCGTCCGGCCAATGACTACCCGAAGTGCCCGTCGACACAGGGAATATTGCCGCCGAGGCGGTTCGACCAGAAAGCGATCAGCTTTGGCTACCTCATCGGCCGAAAGCACCACACGGGCAGCGGCGACCGTTTGGTCGTGGACATCGAGTGGAATCCGATAGACGATGTTCTGATTCTGCATCCGCGGAGTTCTCGATGTTAAAGGTTAAGGCTGCTAGGCATGTAGGCCTGGGCCGATCTTTCACAACCCGAAGCGTCAGTTTTGAAGTTGCGCTATTTGGACTTAAGGCCGAAGGCCTGACACAACCTCTGCCGGTGTCGAAGGCACCGGAACATGAGAATTCCGAGGTTTTAGGCCCGTAGGGTCGACACACTACATTGATGTATCGCCACCTTCGGGGCTAAATACTCCAGCGGCCTCAAAACCGGGGCTTGTCAGCCCCAGCATAGGATATGTCAGCACTTCGTGCCTAAAAGCCGTGGAACCATTCCTGGCATGATACTGGAGTTCAAGTTTGCGGCAAGTCGCGGGGATTCCAGGGCTCTGCTTTCCGTCCCCAATCGCCACCACATGTCGAACAGTTCAGCCGCCTCGCCACGAAATTTCGAAAAACCCTGGCTTTGTCGCAAGATATTGCAAAAAACAGATCTTCCTCTTGCTTCAAAATGAACTAGCCAGTACTTCTCTGCCAAGTAATACTATCTAGGCAGGCTGCGGGTTAGGGGTTTCCCATATGCTCCCGATTCGTTTTCGGTGTTTTCCCGCCAATTGCCGCTACTCTGTCGAGCAAACCAAAGTAGCCACTGTGCATGTAAAACCCATGAGTTCATGCTCCTCTCTACAATCCAACCCACTACCAGTTGCTCGGCGGTCCCATCATTGGTGCTTGAATGGACAGTTATAGTCTAGACTACATCGACGACCTCTACGTACAGTACATTCGCGATCCCAATAGTGTCTCTCCAGGCTGGAGAAAATACTTCGAAGAGTTCTCGCTTGTCAGTTCGTCGAATACTCCGGCCATGTCTCGAACAGCTTCGACGGCGGTCGCTGTCGCTGAAGACGACGGGCCCAACGCGCAAGCCATCGCTCTGCGCGACGAGGCTCTTTGGCTTGCCCAGATGCAAGATCGCGTCGACAACTTGGTGCGAGAGTATCGAGTGCGCGGACACATGGAAGCCAAGCTCGATCCCCTGCGATTAGCGAACAACCGGCAACCCGAACTGTGCCCCGAGACCTATGGGCTCAGCCAAGCCGACCTAGATCGCGCGTTCACCTGCGAAAATTTGAACTACTTCAACTCGCGAACGCTCAACGACATTCTTACCAAGCTGCGCAATACCTATTGCCGTAGCATCGGTGCGCAATTCATGCACATCGAAAATCGCAACATTCGCGATTGGCTTCAGCGACGGATGGAAAGCTGTGAGAATCGCTTGGAGCTTTCGCGCGAGGTGCAGACTCGAATTTACACTCGACTAGCTGATGCGGCCGTGTTCGAAGAATTCGTGCGTCGCAAGTTTGTGGGAGCCAAGACTTTCTCGCTCGAAGGTGCCGAAAGCTTGATCCCGCTGTTGGATTTGGCGTTGGAAAAAGCTGGACAACATCAAGTTTCCGAAGTCATCTTGGCGATGGCCCACCGAGGTCGCCTGAACGTACTGGCGAATATTCTCGGCAAACGAGCTCAGAGCATCTTCTGGTCGTTTGATGACCCCGTTCCTGACATGCACCGCGGCGGCGGCGATGTGCGTTACCACCTTGGATACAGCAGCGATTGGACCACCTCGACTGGCAACAAGGTACACATTTCGTTGTGCTTTAATCCTAGCCACTTGGAATACGTGAATACGGTCGCTCAAGGACGAACTCGAGCCAAACAGGATCGCTTGGGCGATTCCAGTCACTC
>CAUJKA010000260.1 GCA_963204965.1 Planctomycetota bacterium
GTCATAGTTTTGGCTAGCCACTTCGGTTTGCCCGAGTTCATTGCTGATTAAGGCCAGTCGACGATAAACCTCTGCCAGCTCTCGTTGCTGCTTTGCATTCTGTGTAGGCTGCTGAATTAACTCCAAGTAGTACTCTTGAGCCTTGGATAGCAACTTCCGTCTTAGCAGTTCGAGACCAGCTTGTTTAAGCTCT
Source organism: Planctomycetota bacterium (assembly GCA_963204965.1). GTDB lineage: Bacteria > Planctomycetota > Planctomycetia > Pirellulales > Pirellulaceae > Aureliella. The sequence continues at coordinate 194 of CAUJKA010000260.1, forward strand.
TCATTCTCAGCAATTTCTGTCAGGTACTCATTCACCGATCCGGCCGCCAATTCGGCGTTGCGTTTTGCGACTTTGGCATTTTCGATAGCAGTCTGTTCATTTTGATTGGCCGTTTGTTCGTTAGTCTTCGCTACGAGTGCATTCTGCTTGGCAACGTAATACATGTACGATGTTGTAACCAAGCCCAGTGAAAGCGAACCAATGACTCCACCGACTAACCCCGCGATTGCAGGATTCCTTTTGGACCACTTTAGCAGACGCGCTAAGTTCGAAGTTGGACGGGCGACGATTGGCTGGCCTTGTAGAAACCTTTGTAGATCATCGGCAACTTGCTTGGCGGTTTGGTATCGATCCTTCGGATCGCGCTGGAGGCATTTATGAGCGATGGTGGCGAGGTCCACTGGCACATTGGGTTGGAGTGTGCGAATCGAAACAGGTTCTTGTGTGCCCAAAAGCCGTAACGTTTCAATCGCCGTTTCACCTCGAATCGGCGGACGTCCCACAAGACACTCGTAAAGAATGGCACCCATTGCATAGATATCAACCAGGGCCAGCGGCGTTGATCTAGAGCCCAACAACTGCTCGGGCGCAAGGTAAGCTGGCGTTCCGAGTAGATCTCCTGTCTGAGTCTGGCCACAGTCATCTTCGATTTGTCTTGCTAAGCCAAAATCAGCGACTCGAATCTCGAAGGGACAATCTAGTTTGTCAGCCTTTACTCTTTCGACCAAGAGTAGGTTACCCGGCTTCAAATCGCGATGCACCACACCAAGCTGATGCGCTGCATCGATTCCCAACGCTGTTTGTTGGACAAGTTCGGCGGCCATGCGCGTGGACAACGTTCCTTGACGCAGCAAATCGGCTAATGTTCCCGCTTCGCATAATTGCATTGCGATGTAGGGCCCTGTATCAGACTCGCCTGTGTCATAGATTGCAACGATATGCGGGTTTTCAAGGCTGGCTATCAGTTTTGCTTCACGCCGAAACCTGTTTGTGATGGAGTCGGCGTTGCGGCTAGAACGGTTCAAGACTTTTAGCGCTACGTTCCTACGCAGTCTGATATCGACCGCCTCGTATACGGTACCCATACCGCCAAGACCGATTTGTCGAAGTACTTGATAGCGATCAGCGATGACTCCGCCGATTTCGACTAGAGCTTGATTGGATGCCTTGCCCGATTCGACAACTGTTGAAGCTTGATCCATTGGATAAAGCATGTGATCGATTCGCCACTGAATCTCCAGTGCTTTTGCCAAATGTGCGAACCGCTGCTGGTACTCTTCCAGTGTAGGTTTCTGACCTGCAGATTCTCTGAGGAAGACTTCATTGCAAATAAGCGAGAGCTGTTGGTCATTCGACAATTGGTTGGGGACAGAGTTGATGATAGACTCGATCGTAACAGGATCACCCCGGCGCCAAGACGATTCTTGCCTGCCGATGGCAGATTCAAACCACATATCTACTTTGGCGGATTGTGGGTTCTGGTTAGATCGAGAATCCAAGGATGGATTGGGCTCACGCATACACTAGGCCTAACTCTAAAACACGTTGCGGACACGAATGAGACAGACTTTGACACTGCGCCGTTGGGCGCTTGGTATTTACAGCGACTCAGTAAGACTGAAATTGTAGCTGAATGTTGTCTGAGAATCGAAATTGTAATGGCAAGGTGATGGACCTTTGCGAAGATGGCAAGGTGCAAAGCGGGCTTTTCGGTGTGGCTACTCCATTGGCGAGGACCTCGAATTATGCCAGAATGAAGCGGTGTAACCGATGGCTTATCCCAGTTAGTATTCCAGAGGAGATCGACTGTGTTATCGAACAGTAGGACTTTTCGTGCGCCCTTGGGGTTTACATTAGTTGAGTTATTGGTGGTGATTGCCATAATCGGTGTCATGATTGGATTGTTGATGCCAGCAGTGCAAGCTGCTCGTGATGCCGCAAGGAAAATTCAATGTGCGAACAACTTGAAGCAACTCGGACTATCCATGCTTAACTATGAAAGCGCCTATAAGCGCTTTCCGGCATTGCGAAGTGGTACTGCTGGATTTCACAGCTTACTAGCCGGCAACCATGAACGACGCAGTGCATTCGTAGCATTGTTGCCATTTCTTGAGCAGACAAGTGTTAGCCAGATGATCGATGCTGGGGCGATGACTTCTGTTGGACCGATTGCTCCTGGCGGACCGTTTCCCAACGAAACGGCCAAAGGAGAATTCACTGCATGGGGCGTTCAGGTCCCTACCATTGTTTGTCCTAGTATGCCTAGGACGTTGCTTGGACAAGCAATTGCGGTCACATCCTACGGAGTTTGCGTTGGTGATAATGTTGTTGATGTAACCTATGGTAGAACACGTGGTTTATTTCAATCATTGCAAGGGAAGAGGCACGCGGATGTCCTTGATGGTACTTCTAACACCTTTGCATTCCTTGAGCTGAAGACTGGAAATTGGATTGATCAATGGTTTATAGAGGAGGAACTAAACATTCCTGCTAAAGTTTCACCGGTCCATCCTGCAAAGGATTTTCCAGGTCTTATCCCCAATGTTCGCCTTCGCCTTTTCGGTAGTGGACTGCGCTGGTCGGATGGAGCACCCTGCTACACTGGGGTAACGTGCATATTGCCCCCCGATGCATATGGCGTTTCCAATGCGGACACCCATGATTTTGTAAATGGCCATTACAACGCGGGATCCTTTCACAACGGATTGGTATTTTCTCTTTATGCTGACGGTTCCACACATGCGATTTCGAAATCTATCGACTATGGTGATCTTTTGATGACTGCGCCTTCCGGCGAATCAAGCGTCCCCAGTCCCTACGGTGTGTGGGGGAAGATGAGCACGATAAGCTGTGGCGAAGTTGAGAACAGTCTCGCTGATTAGTGATTCTGGTGCAACGATCAATCTCCCTACCTATGCGAGTCAGTCATCTAGACCGAAGCGGTTCCGAAATGTATTGGTTGAAGTGTTTCTTTTGGACGATTGCGCTGTTGCTTCACGCAGAAAATTTCATTCTAGCGCAGGAAGCTGGTCGCATCGATCTTCCACTAGGAAGCGGGCACCCGATCACAAAGGACTCTGGTCTAGTTCAATTGATCATTGATCCCAAGGCTTCCATGGATCGCGTGGAGCAAATTGAACAGGGTGTTCGAATTGAAAAGCTCTCAGGAAAGAACTCACCGTTCTGTGGGTTGGCATTTAAGCAAGGCGCTTCCAAGATCTTCTCGTTCTTCATGGATTTGGAAGTAGTCCAGTTGTCGCCGCCGCGCACTGCGGGAGTCCAAGGACTGTTGGTCCAATTTGTTATGGATCGATCGCCGCCAGAAGTTTTTACAGTCGGAATCGTAAGAACAAACAGAGTAGACCGCGGAATTCTGACTTACTCTGGCAACGAACCCAAGGCTAATGAAATCCAGGTCACGCCATTATCGTTCTCCAAAGGCACGTTACTCTTCACTCGCGAAAGCGACAAACTGCGAATTTCTATTGCCGAGTCAGTTGGCACTACCGACGGCCCTACGAACTATCGAGAAGTTATGCGAAGGACCATGGGTGCCGAGCCACTCAAGGAGATTCGCATCGTCTGCCAACGGCAGGATGGGGCCAAACCCACCAGCGAATTCATCGTCAAGCGGTTGCAGTTCTCAGGCGATGAGTTCTATTCTCAGCCCGCTCCAAAACCGCCGTACTGGACTGCCGAGCGAGTTTACTCGGCGCTGTTTTGGTTTTGTGTTCTTGTGTTGATCGTTTTTGCCGTCTTGCGAGCGAATCAAATCAAGGATTGGTTTCTCAAGAAGTTTGCAAGTTAATCTCAGGGCGGAGAGTTGCCCAGAATGGCCTTTTGACAAGCGATTCCGAGCCCTAGCAAAGGGTTTTGGGGCACTCTTTGACAGGATAAACTCCAACCTTCAAGTGAAATCGCGTCTATCGTTGCGGTTATGGGCTAGGTCTCAAGGGAATTTTGAAGGGGTAAGCCGACTGTGGCAAAGATCCGGGTGACCATCTTGAGGCTTTGCCTATAATGGGTCCGTCTGGTCGAGCACCTTGGCCTGTTTCCCACGGAATTTTGTTAACCGAAAAATCTCTAGCCCGAATGGGCCTTGCCGAAATGACCATGAATATTACAGCTAAAGATCGTTTTCAAGAGATTTGCCGCAAAGTTGAAGCGCGCCAACGACTGAGCTTTGACGATGGAATTGCCCTCTACGATCCTGCCATTCCACTACAAGTGGTCGCGGAATTGGCCAATTCAGTCCGCGAGCGGATGCATGGTAACGTTGCTTACTACAACATCAATACGCACCTAAACCCGACGAACGTATGCATCTATCGTTGTCGGTTCTGCGCGTTTCGCAGCGACCTTCGCGACCCAAAGGGATACGTGATGGACGAACGGGCAGTGCGAGTTCGGGGTCAGGAAGCTTTTGAAAACGGTTGCACCGAGATGCACATCGTCGGTGGCCTGCATCATAAGATGGGCTACGACTGGTATCGCGGGATCATCTCTCAATTGCACGCCGAATTTCCGTCGATCCATCTCAAGGCGTGGACTCCCGTCGAAGTGGGATGGTTCGAGCACCTCACCAAGAAGAGCGTTCGAGATATCTTGATCGATCTTCGCGAAGCCGGACTGGGCAGTTTGCCCGGCGGCGGAGCTGAGATTTTCCACTCCGAAGTTCGCGACCAACTGTGCGAGCACAAGGCAAACGCGCACAAGTGGTTTGAAGTCCACCGAACGGCGCACCAACTGGGCATTCGCTCTAACTGCACGATGTTGTACGGGCATATCGAAGAGGCTCATCATCGCATCGATCACATGCTGCGGCTTCGATCGCTGCAGGATGAAACTGGCGGCTTCCAGACCTTCATTCCATTAGCTTTCCATCCAGACAATACCGAACTGAGCGATTTGAAAAAGCCGTCGGCACTCGTGGATCTGCGGAACATTGCCGTAGCGCGATTGATGCTGGACAATATCCCGCACATCAAAGCTTACTGGATCATGCTGGGCATCGAGACAGCACAAGTCGCCCTACATTATGGCGCGGATGATATCGATGGAACGGTGCGACACGAATTGATCTATCACGATGCCGGTGCGACGACTCCTGAGATTCTATCGGTCGAGCGCATTCGGGAGTTGATCAGCGAGACAGGCCGCGAGCCCATCGAACGCGATACGCTCTATCATCAAATACATCGGGATCCCGAAGACTTCCGCAAGTGGACCACAGGCAAGGCGTTGGAGTTGGTCGGCAATTGAACCAGCTAAATCCATTGAGCGATCAACCCGAGTTATTCGGTGTCCTGGCCATAAACAAGCCAGCCGGTAAGACCAGTCGAGACGTTGTCAATCATGTTCAGCGACTGATACGGGCGCGAAAACGAAGCGAAAGTCCCAAGCTTGGCCACACCGGCACGCTGGATCCCATGGCAACCGGTGTTTTGTTGCTGGCGATAGGCCGAGCGACGCGACTGGTCGAGTATGCGCACTTGCAACGCAAGAGTTACGATGCCGATTTTCTTCTAGGTCAAACTAGTCCAACGTTAGACATTGAAGGGCAAGTCGAGTCGCTTGCCGACGCTTGTGTGATCGATCAACTGCAATGGATCGACCAGATGCAGTATTGGCGCGGGCGCATTCGACAAACTCCTCCGCAGTATTCAGCCTGCTGGATCAATGGACAGCGAGCGTATAAGTTGGCTCGCCAGGGAGTCGAGTTTGAAATTGTTAGTCGTGAAGTGATGATTCACTCGTTGGAGTTGCTTGGCTTTGACTTTCCGCGGGTAACAATGCAGATCGCTTGCAGCAGTGGTACCTACATTCGTTCGCTGGGAAATGACATTGCTGTCGCTTTAAGTTCGGCGGCTATCATGTCGCGTTTGGTGAGAACCAGTGTCGGTAGTTATCAATTGAGCGACTGTTGCCAACTTGACGAGCTGAATAGTTTGAGCGACGTACGGGAGCGAATGACCAGTCCGGTTGGATTGGTAGATCAACTGCCGCGAATTGTCGTGACTGCTGACGATTGTCAGCGACTTTCTTGTGGCATGACCGTAGCGATTGCCGAAGCTACGCGGTCAGTTCTTGATGCCCAGCCGCCTGTTGAGCAATTCCGTGCTGAGCTAGAAAATTCCGGCGAAGACGAAGGAAGCGGTCAAGACTTCAGTCGATCTGTGATTGCCCTGGATGAGGCCGGGAGGTTGGCGGCTATACTGGACGACCGAGGCGATCACCTCCAGCCAACGCGAGTTTTTTTGTAGAGGCGTTGCTTCGGTTCTCCCAACCCGCTGCGTTAGCGAGGGACTGATTGGGCTTTTCACACCAGTCCCCAGAAGGTCCCTCGCTAACGCAGCGGGTTGGGATTGATGTCCGTCGCTAGCGCAGCGGCAGCGGGTTAAACAATCGCTCGCGCCTAGGTGAATGTGAAAGCCAGCCTGACTGAGAACCAATGATTGGAGACCTACTACTTTGACTACCGAGCAAACGCAGACTCACCTGAATCCAGTTGATTCGAATCAGTTGACGGATGAACGAGCGAATTCAGCGGTAGAAGGAACACCGACCGTCCTGTACTCACAGGATTCAAGGTTCATTCAAGTCGAAATGATCGCGAGCACAATCTTTGCGGGGTTTGTACTGGTCGCGGCACTCATTGGCCTTGGCGTGCTCTGGTTCATTTTCGGTTTGGGGCCGATCTTCTATCTGGGCTTAGTGGCATTTTTCGTTTTGGCTTTGCTTTTGTTGTACGGCACATTTGTGTGGCCAAAGATTGAGTTTCGCCATTACCGTTGGCGGCTAGACGACCAGAGTTTAGAGATTCACAGTGGCGTGTGGTGGAAGCATCGCATCTCGATTCCATTAGGTAGAGTACAGCATGCTGATGTATCGCAAGGTCCACTTCTTAGAAAATTTGATCTCGGCGTTCTGACGGTTCATACCGCTGGCACAGCCGAATCAAAAATTGAGTTAAAGGGGCTTGCTCATTCCACGGCGCTACAGCTTCGCGATCGGCTGGTTGAACAAGCTCAAGCGAAGGTGGTCACATGAGCGCATCTGGATTGCCGCCAGTCGTGGAAGAGCCTGTAGAGCGATTGCATCGACTTCACTGGAGTTCGTTGCTTTTTGATGCGTTATCGCAGATTCGTAGTCTGGTTGTTCCAGCGATATTCGCCTTATTGGGAGCGGCTCGGGGTGATTCATTTTGGATCTACATCTCGCTGATCTTTCTTGGACCCGCTCTGCTGTATTCTGTATTTCGATATGCAACGCTTAGTTTCAGAATCAGCCACGGCCAATTGGTCATCAAACAGGGATTGATCTTTCGCAACGTTCGATCCGTGCCGGTCGAGCGGATACAGAATATCGACTTTGTTCAAAATCTTCTGCACCGCGCTCTGGGAGTTGCCGAAGTGCGAGTCGAGACTGCTGCAGGTTCAGAGCCCGAAGCGACGCTGCGAGTGCTGAGTCTTGAGCAAGTGGAGCGGCTGCGGAGCGAGGTCTTCGAGTCTCGTCATGCTGCTGAGCCTCGTGCCTTCAATGTGGGTGTTTCAGATGGAGTTGGTTTAGAAGCAGGCTCCTTCTCAGAGGAAAGCTCAGCAACACAAGCTGCGAATTCTCCTACGACATCGCTTGTATTACAGATTCCCTTGTCATGGCTGATCTACGCGGGCCTAGCCAGCAATCGTGGGACGATTTTGATCGGTGTGGTAGCAGGGTCGATTTACGAATTCAAACTCTTCAAGCGTCTTGATATCGAAAAGTTTGCGGATTGGCTACCTCAGAATTTGGATCATTGGTTTCTGGCTGGAGTTGTGGCTCTAGGATTCCTAGTTTTGCTCCTAATTCTGAGAATGGTCAGCGTCGCTTGGTACATCCTTCGATTTTCGAACTATCGCCTGGAACGACGCAATGATGACTTGAGAGTGTCGTGTGGATTAACAACGAAAGTTCAAGCGACGGTGCCTCGACGACGTGTTCAGTTCATCAGCGTTCATCGAAATTTGTTGATGCGATTTTGGAGGCTCGCTTCGGTTCGAATCGAAACAGCAGGCAGCGGAGCTGGTCATGATGACGCGTCGAAGAGTGTTTCCAGTCGATGGTTCATCCCAGTAGTCACTGAGGACCGGTTAGCAGAAGTTCTTCGCGAGATCAGACCCGATTTGGTATGGAATGAAAACGAATTTCAATTCAAACCGATGGCGGCTCGGGCTGTAACGCGACGAGTTCGCTTCGCTGTCTTGGTATCGCTTGTTTTCGCAGCGGTTGGCTTCTTTGTTTGGAAGCCCTGGGGTGCGTTGGTAGGAGCTATTCTTTTGCCGATCTTGGTCTTGGCGGCAATTTTGAGTACACGAGCTTTGCAATACGCTAGAACCGAACAAGGCGTTGTGTTTCGAAGCGGTGTATTGATCCGAAAAACAAGCATGACCTTCTTTGAGAAGATTCAATCGATCGAATTCCAGCAAAGTCCCCTGGATCGACGATGGGGTATGGCGAAGTTGTCCGTTGACACAGCCGCCGCCGGGCCCGCAGAACACAAGATCGAAGTTCCCCTGCTGGACGCAAGTTTGGCGATGAATGAGCAGGTTGAAATCAAGCAGTTGGCCGCGATGCACCAACCCGTGTATCGCTAACCATCGATGATAGTCGCCTTTTGCTCCGCAAAAGTAGCGCCACTATGGCTGACCCGCAGGGGTTCAGACTCAGACTCAGCCTCAGCGAACTCGCTCTGAGCGAATAGGTTGTGAATCAATTGGGATGCCGTAACGGCGTGGTGCTTGTTAAGGCCTACGGCGAGAAAGTACCGTTGTTGCGCTACTTTCGCGG
>CAUJKA010000261.1 GCA_963204965.1 Planctomycetota bacterium
TGTTGTTAAGCCGCAAGAATCGACCGAGATCGAGTACATCGATCGGCGTGCGTCGCTATCACAAGTGGACATCTATCAAAAATTGTCAGTACCCATGCATGATAATGCGCTGGCGGTACTCGGTAAGGATGCCTTCAAAGTTATCGATCCGCCGAGTGCTTTGCTCCTTGCCCCCGCCGCTTCTCCTGGGAGTACAGGGGCGAGGGGAGAAGAAGGCTTGGCTGAGGCCTCACAGAAGAGAGTGCGGTTTACGTTGCCGATTCAGGAACTGGATGCGGGCCTTGCCGAAGATCCAACGAATACGAGGTCAGGATCTGGCAAAGACGACGATCCGCCGTTAACCTTCGCTTTTGATGCGGATCAAACGTTTCAAGGCGACTATTCAGTAGCACGTAGTGCATTCGCTCGTATCGAGAGAATCAGTACTAGTGAAGTGGATCTAAACCGGGATAGCCAGAGTGACTTTCTGATCACTGCGGCTCGTCATGCTGCGATCGCGGCAGTGTCGAGTGATGGAACGGTGCTGTGGAAGCGACGTTTACCGATGACTTTCGAGATCGCCGAAGCGCGAAGTCGATATCCGAAACAAGGGATGACCAATGAAGCGATCGTTGGGATCACGCCAGTGGATGATTTGGACAGCGATGGCACACCCGACTTAGTGATCAATGCTGCGCTGTTCGAGCCGAGCGGATTCAGTCGACCATACATCTTTACACTCAGTGGTCGCGATGGCAGTGAGATCGCAGTCGCTCCCTTTCCGACGATTGCCATGCGGAATGTTCGTACTTGGCCTTGGGCAGGATTGCTGAGGCATCGACGACAGTTCAATGATGACAAGCGCTCGCAGCGCTTGATCCAACATCACTTCGACAATATCACTATGCGTACGCGAGTGCACGACTTGAACAATGATTCCTGGGGAGGCAACAGTGCCAACTCCGCATTGTATGTTCTTCCCCCACTGATTCTTGACAAGCACATCGAGGCTCCAGTAGCAATTGCCGCGACAGATCAAGCCATACACTTTATCAACTTCGTGGACGGAAACTCTGTAAGTCCGGCAATACAGCTTGCTCAGCCCATCTTGCGAGGGCCGCAGCGAGTACACTTGGCTGATGGTAAGCTGGCTGTGTTGGTGCTGACGGGTATACCTGGCGCTGCGTTTACAAAATGCTTTCTTGAACTGTGCGTGCTTGGTGAGCCCAAGCCGCGTTGGTCGATTCCGCAAGATATTGAAGCTTATGATCTAGCAGCAGGTGCGGCCGATAGCACTTTTCCACTGGTTATCGATCTGGACGTAGATGGCAACGACGAAATACTTTCGCCGACCAATCCCGATGTTCCAATGAAGTGGCCGAAGCTGCATTGCTATTCAACATCGGGAAAATTGCGATGGAGCAGCAATGGAGTGGCTGGATTATCCCACCTCATTGATCAAGCTTTGCCTGTTGCTGATATCGATAGCGACGGAATTGTCGATTTGGCGGTAGTTGGGTTGCTCCAACTCTCAGCGGCTCAAGCTTCCTCTCTGACGGGCTCTGCATCCAAAGAGGGCTTGCGACTTACAGTTGATTTTCTTAGCGGCAAAAACGGCCATCGCCTCGGCTATCGCGAAGAACATGTGGCTGCGACTATCAAAAATTTCGACGTTGTCGAGATCGACTATGTCGAACTGTCTGGACACGAATTGGTTTGTTCCGTTGTCTACGGTTCTCAAGAGGAACTTAAACTATCCTCGATAAGTGTTGCTTTCGATTTACGGCAATTCAATCAAGCATCTGTGGCTCGCGGTCTAACTGTAAATAGGATAGACTTCCAGCCAGACAATCACTCAACAGGCATTCACTCAACAGACTGGAAGGCTGTCCCAACTTCAGCGCAGGGACGATGGTATCGTCGACGCGGCGGTCCCTACGCGAACCCCAGCGATGCAGCTGTTTGGGTTGCTAAAGAACTCAAGCAGACCAGCTATCCAGGCGAAAATCTCGTCGCGAGTTGGATCTCGCCTACGAAGGAGCCCCGTGTACTTTTAGGCGGTCGAAACGGTACAATACGCTGCATCAATCCACTTGACGGCAGAAATATCTGGACCGGCGAACGATTCTTCTTCGACGGCAATCCAGTGTTGGTGCTAGATCGATCTGATGGGAGGACAGACCTGGTTCTAACGACAAATGGCCAGTCCAATGCGACACCTGGTTTTTACGATAGCGAAACAGGACGATTGCGATTCAGAATCGACTCTCCCAAAATGGATGCGATTCGTTTTGTCACGATGGATCAGCGAGCGCCAGATCGTTTCATTTATGCTCTCGCGGGTGCCGACACAAGCTATTCGTATGGTACGGCTCCTAAGCGCGATCAAGGTTTTCTGCTGTTGAAGATCGATCGCATTGCGGGTCGTTTGTTGTGGTGGAAGAACTGCTACCAAGGTACGAATCCTGGTAATCCACTTCGTCCTGCCGACCCAATTCAGGTAGATCTCAATGATGATCAGGTGACAGACTTGATTACAGGTAATACAAAGAATGGTCGATTGATTGTCGAGGCAATCGATGGACGCGATGGCCGCGTCCTCTGGGAGTTGCCATTGCAACTGGACGCAGATGACTGGCCTTGGCGAGAGCCATGGCCGATGATGACACTAATCCCTTCAGGCAACCAGCGGCATTTGTTAGTAATTGATGCCGTTGAAAACGAGGAGAAGCTATTCGATTTAAAGTCAATTCGGCTTCGCGATGGAAAAGAGCTTGACACGCTTCGACGAAAAGCGAGATTCATCCTACGCAACGATGTTCAATCCCAAGACCTTTCGCTACACGTAATGTCTCCGGAAAAACGCGACGGAATTGTTGGGATGATCACGGCCTTTCCGAATGACAATTCGCTAATCGATCCGCCCCAAAGAGCGCGTACTGATAGAGCGTTTGGAATGAAGATGCTGCACGTGGACGAACAGGCGGGGAAATTCCAAGAAGTGGACAATGGTGATATTCCCTATGAAACAGCCGTGCTTTCAGAAGGCCCCAGGCTCGGCCCGCCAGACTCAATCTTCACCGCCGACATGGATGGTGATGGAACTCTTGATCGTATTGAGCATCGCGTTTCCGGCCAAATAAAGATTCGGCCCGCCAATAAGGAAGTGTATTTTGACGAGTTTGAGATAACTGCAACCAGTGGAGACCTTATCGATCTCCAGCAGTACTTAGGCAAAGAGTATTTAAAGGTCACGAACAATAACGAAGAACATTCCTGGCACGAACTTCCTGGGGGTAAAGTTGCTCTCCGGTTCGGCCAAGGGCTGCGATCATCAAGAATTGGGGAAACGCATTATCCGCGGTTACTTTTCCATAGTGCTGGAACGTTGTTAGTCGGTTCGACACCCGAGGCAGCGATGTGCGTGGAAGTCGACATGGGCGTACCGGAGACTAGTCTCGCGCAAACTAACTCGCTGCCAGTCGCCATGATCTCAGCTGATGTGGATCCTCGCTATCGCAAAGCGATCGTAGCTCATGGGTTGTACGATCGAAAATCATTCGCCGATGTAGTCCGACTGGCTCTGCTAACTTTAGGAGCGATATTGATACCGACAGGCTATGTTTATCGATTGGTTCGTAGACGCCAATGGTCGCTACAGGCGATGTTGCTTGCTCCAGCCATTCTCATGTTGGCTCTCGTATGCTGGCGTGCCTTGCAGAGCCGGCAAGACAACTACCTTATTTCAGATGTCATCGCTGGCGTGATGGCGGCGTTGAGCGTTTGGGCCGTGTTCACGCTTATGCGACTTCAAAGTTGGAAGATATTGGGAGCTAGTATCGTGCTCAGTATGCTGGTTGCTACTCTGTTGATGTTTGGAGCCCAAGCGACCATTCCACTTCGAAGCCCCGGCATGATTGGCTACTGGACTTTGGGCGCTTGGTTTACCTCTGTTTGTGCTGCTTCCGCGCAGATTGTGATGCCGATGGCAGTCGGAGTCGCCGTGGGCCACGCTAAATCCAAGAAGGCAGGCTGGGCGTCATGACCATCGATCCGGAGCAAAGCTTGTGTGATAGTTGGTCGATCGGCCGGTTGCGTCCGTGGCTGCAGATGGTCGCCGATCGCGAGTTGCCTGATCGGTTGCGTGGTCGCGTGGATGCTTCTGACATTGTGCAACAAACATTGCTGAAAGCGTGGCAAGGCGAGTCGCAGTTCAACGGGGCAACTCAAGAAGAGCGATTGGCATGGTTGCGCACGATCCTAAAAAACACTATTCGCGACCATCATCGGCGTCTGTTTGGATCGACCAAACGTGGTTCCGGCCGCGAACAGGCGGCAACCGATCTATTTAAAACGGGTGATCCTGGGCTGAGTCAGTACGCGATAGCGCGAGGGCCAACAGTGAGCGGAGAGTTGGTAGCGGTTGAGGAATGGAGTCAGCTCGAGAGTTCGCTTGCTCGTCTATCGAGTGAACAAAGGAGAGTCATTGAGATGCGACACTTTGAAGATCTCAGTTTTTCGGAAATAGCTAAGCGGATGAATAAGTCGGATCCCGCAGTTCGCATGATGTGGGTTCGAGCACTGCGGAACATAGGCCCGAGTCAAATTCTGGTAGATTCATAGCAGCCAACCCCCAACAGGAAGATTTGCGTAATGAGTGACTCGAGACAACAACCATTTGGATTTCAAACAACACAATGGAGTCTCGTCATCGAAGCTGGGCTGCAGGTTGGACAATCAGAAAATCCGTTACTTGGGCAATTGTGCGAGCGCTACTGGCGTCCGTTGTATCTGTTCGCGCGAAGGAGCGGGCAATCAAGTGAAGCAGCCGAGGATGCGGTGCAAGGCTTCTTTGCGCAGATGCTTTCCGGCCAGTCGATTAAGGTAGCCGATCGAACGCGTGGTCGGTTTCGAAGCTTCTTGCTCACATCCTTTACGAACTATATTCGGAATCAACACAACAAAACTGTGGCTCTTAAACGTGGAGGTGCAACGCGACTGTTCAGTTTAGATGTACGCAACGCGGAAGGAGAGTTTGTCAATCACCCTTGTTCGATGGGAACTCCCGAAGAAGAGTTCGATCGACAATGGGCGATCAGCGTATTGGATTCTACTTTGAATACAATGCGTGATCGCTATGCGGCTCGCGGCAAACTAGAATTGTTCAATGCACTGGCAACCTATTTAGGTGCAGAGTCGGAGTTGGCGAAGTATGAAGAGACCGCTCAGTTGGTAAATCGATCACCATCAGCGGTGAAGGTCGCCGTGCATCGCTTGCGACGCGAATATCGGGAACAACTGCGAGAAACAGTTGCTGCCACACTTCAGCACGTTACAGAAGTGGATGATGAACTGAACATTTTGCTCACTGCCCTCAACCCGCGTAGGTAAGCGGGAGCAGTTTTCCAAAAAACGCTGTAACCTTCGTTTCTGGATCTTGTATAGACTTCCTGGAAGAGGACTCATAATCAGGAATTATCATGCAAAACTCGCCAGAAAACCAAGTTTGTCGGTCGTGCGGTGGGACTCTAGTGGCTGCCGAAGAGCAAAACTACTGCCCAGCCTGCGTGCTAAGAAATGCCATGCGGCCAACGGACTCTGAGCTTGCTGCTCCGTCGCTCGACTTAACTCAATCCATGGTGATTGGGGCCTCGGCTATGCATAAAGTCGGGGAAGCAGACTTAGCCACAGGATCTCGATTTGGAGATTATCGCATCCTTCGGCGGCTTGGCCGAGGTGGCATGGGAGTCGTATATGAAGCAGACCATTTGCCCACTTCGCGACGAATGGCGCTAAAAGTCATGGCGCATTCGCTTGAAGATCGACAAGCGAGAGCGAGATTTCTACGAGAAGGACGGCTTGCAGCTTCAATCAATCATCCCAACAGCGTCTATGTTTACGCAACCGAGGAGATCGATGGCCATCCGACGATCAGTATGGAACTGGTGGACGGAGACACGTTGCAACATGAGGTCAAAGCCCACGGCCCGATGCCAGTAAGAGCCGCAGTGGATGCCATACTGCAGGTTATCGATGGACTGGAGGCCGCTTACCAAGTGGGCGTACTGCATCGTGATGTTAAGCCCAACAACTGTTTTGTTGACTCAGACGGCAAAGTAAAGATTGGCGACTTCGGCTTGTCCATCGTGACCACTGGGGGTGATGGATCCACATTTAGTCAAAGAACTCAAACCGAGATAACTCAAGTTGGTTCCTTTCTTGGCACTCCGGCGTACGCGTCGCCCGAACAATTGCGAGGCGAACCGCTGGATCATCGCAGCGACATCTATTCGATCGGCGTGACTCTCTATTTTCTATTGACGGCCGAAGTTCCATTTGCAGCCGAGAACATGGTCCAGCTTCTGGCACGTGTCTTGGATAACACAGCTCCATCGATCCGCTCACGTCGTAGCGATCTCCCTTTGGAACTCGATAACGTGATTGCTAAGTGCTTGAAGAAGAACTCGGGCGATCGATTTGCGGACTATGCAAGCTTGCGAATCGCGTTGCTGCCATTTAGTTCGCGAGTGCCGACTCCGGCCCCACTTGGAATTCGCTTCGTTGCCGGTGTGATCGATTGGGTAGTTTACCTTTTACTATTGCTCCCCATGGTTTTTCTGTTGAACTCTCAGTCAGCGCGTGTTCTGGATGGCGAACCATTGATTAGTTTGGCGGACCTTCTGGTATCAACAGTTTCTTTACTGTTGATTGTCCTCTACTACACATTGAGTGAATGGCGATTCGGCAAAACGATCGGCAAATGGGCGCTGGGACTATCGGTAGTGCAAGGAGAATCAAAACCGAGTCTTTTACCTGCATTTCTACGAGCCTTAGTTTTTGTGGGTACGCCACATTTGCCAGGCGTTGTTCTCGCTCTAATTCAGTATCGCAGCTCTGCGACGTACGAAACGTTTTGGTCAGTGTTGCCGATGATGCTGGTCGGATGGTCGGCCTACATAATCCAGGCATTGATGTACGTGACGGCGCGACAGAATAACGGCTATGCTGCGATCTATGAGCTGCTGACCAACACACGTGTCATTCAGGCGGAAGCGACTCATGCAAAAAAGGTAGAGCGGTTAACCAACGAATCATTTGAGGCCACCGCAGGTACAGAGATGATTGGTCCCTACTACGTGTTGCAGGAGGCAGGAGCGACTAATCGAGGCAAACTAGTTCTGGGCTACGATGCAAAACTACTTCGGCGGGTTTGGATTCATCAATCGTCCAACGCTACGACAATGATCAACGAAGCGGATCGCAACTTGACACGGACCACGCGACTACGCTGGCTGGGTGGCAAGTCATCCGAGCACGATAGTTGGGACTGTTTTGAGTCGCTATCAGGCGGTCCGTTGAGCGACGTAGTGCACTCGGGTCTTGAATGGCCTTCGGCTAAGGCTGCGCTCTGCCAATTGGCAAGCGAGTTGCAAGCCGCTTCGAAGGACGGGAGTCTTCCTACTGTAGTCGCTCTAGAGCAGTTGTGGCTCACCGATAGCGGCCAAATCAAACTCTTACCCTTTGCAGTGTCTCAAAGCGTTAACGCCACAACGAAAGGCTCTTCCGATGATCCGGCTACCGTAGATTCGAGCCAGAAGCCAGTTGAGTTGTTGCGCAGCGTAGCCCACTTGTTTATCCAGCAATTCAATCCAATCGAATCCGGAAATCGAGCCATGTCGTTGAGCGATCGCGACGACTTGGCAAAAGTCGAGCAGTCGGTCTCCTTGGACGAAGCCCAAACAGCAATTGAGAGAATTACCTCGCGCCGCTCGATTTCCGTCAAATCTCGAACGGCAATGTTGCTCGCAGTCACTTTGATATTGCCTGCTTTTTTTGCTCTTTCACTGCTCACGGTATCGATCGTACTGTCGAACCAGCGAGCCGCGATGCCTGAAATAGCGAAGCTGGCAGAGGCATTGAGGTTGCGCGAAATCGTAGAAAGGGGAAGTCCAAACAATGTCCAGAAATTGGATTCGATCAACAACTACATTCGCGCCAACTTTAGAGATCTTTACGATGATCCATCTCGCATGGAGTCACTCTACGGGCAAACACAACTTGTTAACGCAAAAATGAACGGGGAGCTGGTAGCTATCTTCGCCAAGCCGAATCCATCGCCCGAAGTTGCCGATCAAGCGAAGAGCGAATTCCTGCTCATTCGCGACCAAGAAAGTAAGACACTAGCTCTTTCCAAACAATTCAATGCCCTCGAGCCCTCTCTCGCGTTTCTTTGGGCAATCATGGCCTGGCTAGAATTCATCTGGTTTCCCAGTTTATTTACGGCCATCTTTTTTCGAGGCGGATTGTTGTTGCGAGCCTTTGGCTTGACCCTTGTCGATCGCCGAGCTCAACGTGCTTCACGCTTAAGAGTCTTTGCTCGAATGTTTTGCACCGGCATCTTTCCTTTGCTCGCTATCGTGGCCGGGATCTGGGTAAACGTGGTCTTACAAACCACACAAGGCTTTCAAATAGCCACGACTGGTTTGGTGATCTTGGCATGCATGGCCGCTTTCCTTTTCCGTAGCCGTAGGCGGTTCTATAGCGATCGCCTAGCTGGAACCTACCTCGTAGGAATGTAGCGACGTTTAATGATAGTGAGCGCCATGATTGCGGAGCACTCCTGGAGTGTCCTCACTTCCATTTTCTTGACTTGTGCAACGATTTCGTCGACGGTCAGAGAATCTCTTTGATCACTTGCTCAAGAATGTCATTGCCATTCTCGCGGCAAACTTCGGCTAGCGTTTGCCCGCGATAGTTGCTCCGCGTGGGATCGAGTCCCCGTTCAAGTAGCTTTCTAATCAACATCGGATCCTTGAGTCCCGACAGTTCGTCACCCGTTTCCAGACGATCAATCACTGCGAGATTCGAGCTTAGGAGTAAGTCGAGTAATTCCGAGTCACAATTTTGCATGGCACAACGCAGAAATTCGTCGTGGTGAACCGCAGGCGAACCATCGCGGATCGACTGTTTTAACTGTTCCAATTCCATGCGATATGGCGGCCAATACGCTCCGTGACTGCGCAGAAGTTCCTGTAGAGGCTTGGCTTGCTCACCATGGTAAACCTCAGCGATCGTTAAACAACACTCACAGGAATCGACGCCTGCATTAGGGTTCGCACCACTGTCGAGCAACAACTTTGCGACATCCAAATGGTTCGCACTGCAAGCCTCCCAAAGAGCTCGGCCTTCCGGCGCACACTCTTCCGGCATACTCGGGTCGGCACCATGTTCGAGAAGCAACTGGACAATGTGCGCGTAGCCTGCTCGCGCAGCTCGTGAAAGCGGACTGAAACGCGAAGAGTCCAACTGCTTGGCAACATCTCGATCGAATTTAATCAATTGCTCGAGTCGCTCCTGGTCCCCAACAGCCGCAGCCACAGATGCAGTGTATTCAGCTCCCAGGGCAAGCAAGTAGCCAACCAATACCGATGTATTGCGAAGCGTCGGATGTGATCGACCTCGCGTCTCACGATACCAATAGTCAGTTGCACCTGAGGCGGCAAGTAAGACCGGAGAATGCCCATCAGCTCGCAATGCGTCAATGGGAGTACCAGCCGAAGCGAACCGTTTGATCCATTCGATTTGACGAGTAATGACGCACCAGTGAAGAGCGTTGCTTCCTAGAGCATCGCTGGCTGCAACTAAATAGGGATACTGATCAAGCACTTGTTGAATCGCAGACGAATCTCTAGAAACGATGGTGTTCTTGAGCAAGTCAAATTCAGGTTGGTAGTTGAACCGCTGTTCCATATAGCTACGCAACAGCAACTCCATTTCGGAGTGCTCCATTTGACGAGCTTTTAACAGTAGTTTGTCCCAGGAATCATAGGTGTATCGCGATTGGCCTGGATCGGCACCATGATCTAGGAGAATTCGAACAACCTCAACATGCCCCGCCTCGACAGCTAGATGTATGGGGAACTGATACCAGTACTGAGCAGTCACAAGTCGTCGTTCTTTTTCTAACAATGCCGACACTGTTGCGACATCACCTTTAGCTGATGCATCAAACAACGCCCAGGCATCATCGCCATCCAGAATGTCAACTCCGTAAACATATGCCGTCGTCTTCATCTCGATAGGTTGCGTCGTTGTGTTCATGGATGGAAACTCCCATAGCAGTCAAGATGCTTCAAGTTGCGGTTATTCTCCCAGACTTCCTCATTTCAAAGAAGAGCAGTTAATCCTTTTGAGCGAGATTGAAATTCACGGCGGAGTTCGAAGGGTTCCAAGTGCGTTTTCGCTCGCGTTTTTGCTGGAACCTTTACAAGAGCTGATTGTGCCCAAACACGAAACTAAAAAGTGAACCTTGATTTTGGCAAACCCTGGGCATGAGTCAATCATTCTTTAACCTTCGTAGTCGCCTTCAGGACTTCGACGTCGAAGGTCAGGTCAATCGAGTACTTCGCGCCGTCGATCTCTTTATTTTCGAGCTTGAAGGTTCCGCGTGCGCGGCCGTCCTCGATGATCAGGTCACCAAGTTCGATGTTGTCGAGAATTGGAAACGAGGTGTTCTGGTGCTCGACGGATATCCCGGTAATCTGATCCTCGTCGTCGATTTCGAGTTTCACCTGGGAACCGAACCCATTTAAACTCGGTTCACCATCTTTGGCGAGCTGCGCTCGGAGCTTTTGCAGGTCGATGCGTTTTTCGATGAAGCTGATCGCCGTCATTTTCATGCCGAAGCTCAAGTACTCATAGGCCACAACGTTGTCGAGCTTTAACGTCTTGGTGCTCACCAGCAACTTGCCGGACGACTCAAGTTTCTTGGTGTTGGCTAGGAGCTTCTCGGGTTGGCTATCGCCAGTCACTACGGGGACATCGAAGGTAATTTCGCCACTGACTTTCTTGCCAACGAGGACATTCGGTTTTGTCATTTTGAAAGTGCCGCGGACTCGACCGTTTTCGACGATTGCCTCACCAGTTAGGCCGCTACCGCTGGAACCTGTCGGCAGGTCTTTAGCCAAAAGACTGATCGAGAGCGGGTTAACTTGATCATCTAGCTCTAGACGGATGTAAGTCTTGTTCGCGAGATCGGTGTCTTTCAAAAATGCACCACTCTTGAGTTTCTCGATCAAGGGTCCCTGCCGCATCGGTTTGATCGTCGCGAAGATCCGGATGTATCGCTGTAGGAAACAGCCAGTGAAAAAGCCTAAAGTCTAAACCGCTACAGCCTACAGCCTGTTGAAACACTCCGGAGTAGCAACTGTTGGTCGTTGCGTCTGGCTCTGAACCAGAAGCTCGCAGGTTCGATTCCTGCCTCCGGTGCTGTGGCCGTCCTGTATTGGTTCAGGAACATGCATAGGCCCCCAGATACGGACGAGCTGTTCGCATATCGGGCCCGGAGTCCATATCTCAGATATCGATCTTATCGTTGCCAATGCGATACATTTGTTGCAACTCCTGCCTTCAGATGCGTGACGATCATGTTCTTGCTTAAAGTGACCGTCGAACCCTCAATCGGGGCCAGAGGTTCTTCGCCACCCCTTCTTCGGGATTGTTCGAAAACGCGGTCTTGATCCAAGCAGCGGCATCGATAGGCGACTCGTGGTACCGCACCGCAAGTTGCACGTGATCTTGATCTATCACCTCGTACTTACCAGAAGCGAATTTGATTCCGGCATATTTAGGTGGATAGCTCCATTGGATCGTGTTTTAAGGCAGTAATTTGTAGGGATGCGAATGGCCCGCCAGAGTAAGTGTCTGCTCACCAATTGACAGCGAATAACCAACCTCGGACAGTTGTTTGTCTTCACTGTGTCCCCACAGGATCAATAATCCTCTCTACATCTGCACCGAATTCTTTATCGTTTAATCGCTTCCGGTAATCAGGCATGCGATTCGCGTTAGGCTTCCATTGAATTGGATCAAATTGAAGCGGCGAAAGCTCGACTGAACCAGTCTCTGTTGCTGCAATGCTCTTGAATCGGGCTAATGTGTCGGCGCTTGGTATGATTCCGACTGGCATCGCAAACACGTTATGGCGGCCCTTCCAGCATTCTGGATCCGCATCGTAATGCTGCGTCAGGTGGAGCGACGAGACGAAAAATGAGTTTGAAGAGTCAACCCGGACAGCATTGTCCCAACCTACATTTCCGCGAAGACTGGAGTCTGCTGTCCAAAAGATTGATGTCGAAATGTTCACGTGGCTGGGTGAAGCGGGTTCTTTGCTTCCACTTATCCAGCATGAGGCAAGCAACGAATTCTTAATGGAAAGCGCTTGCCTCGGTTTTAACTCAAAGTGAGTTTTCCCAAAGACGCAATTCACGCATTGAAGTGGCAAATCGAGATCCGATTGCCAAATCCCTAGAACTGTCAAATCGGCGGACGGAGCTGTCGCACAGTTCATTAATTTCACAAAGCCATATAACTTCGAGTCATCGGTGATCGAACCATCAGCTGGCAATACGTCGGATCGAAGAAGTGAGTTGATTGTCAATCCTTCGAGCGACAGCTTCGTGTGCTTCGTTCCAAGCCCCTGCAGGACTGGCGAGTATCCTACGGCTGCACGAATTGTGAGGCTCCTGCCCTTCCCGTCGATTGATAGCTGCGGAACCTGCTCATCTGTCCGGATCTCGATGATATCTCCATCTTCGGCCGCATCGATACACGCTGCGATTGTTGCGTACCCTCGAATGGGCAAATCGTTTCGTATCAAAACGAATGCCCCCTCAGGAAGTCGCTCTGGGCGTAAGGTCTCAACTGCTCGCGAGCCATTCGACCTTAAGGCATTGACATACCCTTCCCCTGGACCGATCTTGTCCCAGTCGAATTGAGTTAGGGCGAATACTTCTGCCGACTTCGTTGCCCATGAATCAATTTGCTGTCTAACGGCCCGAACCTTTTCTGGATGAGAGGCCAAGTCTAGTTTTTGCAATTCCAGCTGAGCGACAGAGGGTGTTGATACGCAGTCTTGATTGTCCAGTATGGACGATACTTGAACGTCCTTCGGCCACTGCTGCCAGTCAAAGTTAACCCCCGCGTAATAATTCTGTCGGCCTTTCCACAGCACTTTCGAGGTCGGTGCCGTGCTTGTCGTGATTCCAGAGAATAAGCAACCAGATGACTCAACTTCAAGTTGCGCTCCTTCCGAGCAGCGAACGAAACCATTTGTCTGCGGACCAGAAGCGACGCAACTACAATCAGTCAGCTTAAGTGAATGTATCACGTTCCCTTCGTACGAGAAGAAAGAGTAGCAATGCCACAACAAGCAGTTGTCAAATTCGTACTCGGAGCCGAAAGTTGTGCCCGCCGCAAGGACCGTCTTTCCGTTCTCGATGAAAATCGAGTTACGTGCGATCAACCTTGGCATCGACAACGGCAGTTGTCCCCAAATGCGACATCCAGAAAATCGCCAGAGTGCGCGAGAGAGATTCTCCGATTGCCCATGAGCGATTAGTCTCGATTCTCGGAAATCCAAGTCACAGCCTTCAATCGTGACATCACCCGTCCATTGATGCCAAGATTCATCACTAACGAACTGCAATGTAGGACGAAATCCTTTTTCAGCTCGAATGTGGATTGGCTTATTAACATCGTCAGTCACGGGAACTAAGATCGTGTGGCCTGACCAAACCTCGATGACGTCGGAGGCACAAGACTGTTCAATGGCTGCAAAGAGTGTCTTGAATGACTGGGTTTCCAATCCATCCCGGATCAAATGGAACGGATGGTCAACCGTTTTCACGGAAGAGTTGGCAATCGACTCGCCTGAGACGTCATTACCCAATGTTGATTGATCCGGTTGCGCCTTATTGTTGGTCGATTGTTTTCGTCTCACATGTACGATCGCTCGATTGTCACGCGATACAGTAATCGTGTTCTCACTGACTTCGAATTTGTCGGTGGAATCCAAGAGCTTAACGTCATATTCACCGTTCTTTATTTGAACTAGCCAGCCGTGTGATTTGTCAGCAATCTCGACTTCTTTCCCGTTCTTCATGAGGCCAATAGTGACACTTTCGGCTTCAACTCCCTCTGCCAATTCGATCTCCACAAGTCCTTTCGGAGTTTCGAAGGTGAACAAGCCAAAGAGGATGGCTGCTGCGGCCAAACCCGCAGCTATCGACACGAATATTTTCATCCGATTGCGATCGCCCGAAACGCTGGCCGTAGGGCTAATGGTTTGGTGGTTCGGCGCAGACTCGCGAGCGGAAGTCCGAGGAAACGACAAGTCATTCGAGGCGTCAGCGAGGGGGGCGTTGATCAGTTGCCGCACGTCTGCATTTATCGCGAATGGCGTCAATAGATCGCGAACGGCAGTTGCCGTTGGGGGACGTTCCGACGGATCCTTTGCAAGTAAACTCGAAACAAGGGACGCTAGTTTTGGGGCTACTTCTGGTCGTTTCTCACGAACGCATGGTGGAGTTTGCGTTACAAGAGCAGATAACTTCTGCATTACGGATCTGGATTGGTTGCCATTGCTGAGTGGTGTTGATCCTGTGAGAAGTTTGTAGAGAGTTGCCCCCATTGCGTAAATGTCGGCCCGGATGTCCACAACTTGGGTCTCGTCTCCTTGCTCAGGTGCCATGTAATCGATGGACCCCATGACTTGGCCAGTTGTGGTGACTTCGCGATCTGAATCCGTCGCTTGCTCTACGAAGCGAGCCAATCCTAGATCTAAGATTTTCACTTCACCACGCTTTGTAAGCATGATGTTTCGAGGCTTGATGTCACGATGAATCAATCCATGATCGTGTGCGTGTTGAAGGCCCTGAGCTACCTCGCAGATGATTGCACACGCCGCCGCTACTGGAAGAACGCCAATGTTTTGAACCAGTTGGCCTAGGTCGATGCCATCAATGTACTCCATTACGAGAAAATGCCTTCCGTCATGCTCACCAGCATCCGTGGCGCGAACAATGTTGGAATGATCAAGTGTTCCAATGGCTATCATTTCTCTTTTGAACCGTTGAACGATTCGAGGATTCATGAAGCGGTCCATTGGTAGCACTTTCAACGCCACGACTTTATTTAGACGCATGTGAATCGCTTTGTAAACCGTCCCCATACCGCCTGCTCCGATTTTTTGGAGAAGTCGGTAGTCACCGAAATCGGTTTCGGCTGAAGATGCAAGAAGATCCCTGTGCGAGTCATACTTCGAGACGAAATCAATTCGATATGCGAAGTTGAGCAGGTTTTGACATTCCGGCTCTTGCTCAAATTCTCGCGATTCATTGGTAGCTCGCGATTTGGCAAAAGTTTCTGCCATGGTCTTTTCCAGATTGCTGACCGTGTCATCGCACACGACACAGTGCGAAAGATGGTCAGCAACTAGTTCAGCTTGGTCAATGTCGAGTTGGCATTCGACGAAACGCTTTAGTTCCACTTGATTTGGGCAGTTTTTCTGGTCCATCATGCAATCCTGAAAGGCGACCCATTGGGAAGACGGTAGTTAACACGGAAAACTTCCACATATAACAACAACGCGTGAGCGCCACGCGATCTTTCTGTCAGTTGGGAAACTGAACTAGGTCGCCAAACTCTTCTCGAAGTTTCTTGAGAACACGCACCTTGCACATTCGGACGCGTTTTGCGGCATTTGCGGCATCGGCTTTGGTTTCGCCAGCCCATCCCAATTCCGTGGCGACCTCCAAAGCGGATAACCCGTCAATTGCCATCCGCACAAAGGCCTTGAGAGTTGACTCCTCGACCTCTTTCCTCAAAAAATCAAGAGCTCGATCAAACTCGGACCCTGTGGAACTCGCGGTAAAAAGGTCAACTTCGGAGGTATCGAAGTCAGGAAAATTACCATCGGGTTGTGATGCAATCTTCATTGCGTGGTCGGTGCCTCCATCGCCAACCGGTGTCTGCTTTTGACGTCGATAGAAATCCATGATCTTGTTTCGTGTGATTGTCCACAACCATCCCCGAAAGGATCCGGTTTTCTTGAATTGATCAATCTTTTCAAAGGTCGTTCGCAGAACGTCCTGTGAAACATCGTCGGCATCCGAAGGCTGCATGTTTTGTTGCCTGCACCAACCATAGATCACTGGACCGTAAAGATAGACGAAACGTCCCCATGCCGCTTGGTCCAAAGCCTTGATTTGCATTATCAAGCTGGTAGATGTGCGTGTTGGGCCACTGCCTTGCATTCGTTTGACTCGGTCGTTTCTGCGTGAAGGGGGACAAGCATCAAACGAGCATTCCGCGAAGGAAAGTAAGCATCTAATTCTGGTGGGTGAATCCGAAAGCGACTTATCTATTTGCCTGCCATTTCGGTGGAGTATAACACGTTTTAACGCTGATTCAATCGAATTCGGCTTGGGCTCGTTTTCCAGACTTGCTGCAATTGTCGCGTTGCGATCCTTTACTTCGCATGCGCCAAAACCTAGATCCTGGATCGAAATCAATGAAACAGGCCTGAAGCAAGCGAAAGGGGCGGTCACAAATCCTCTAAGGGGTTCACTTCCACTCGTGTGGCTGTCCGCACCTGAATGACTAATCACGCTTCCTTCGTAAGCTCAGATTTTCGAAAGGTCATTTTTTGCGTGGCGCGGATTCGTTGTGCTGGTTGTGACAGAAACTTCTCTCAACATCTTAGTGGGTTGAAGTGGACGCAAGCTAGTCTCATCATCGCATTTCACAACTTCCAAGTTCAATTCTTCCATCACGAAGCGGAGTCTCAAACATGTCGGCAAGCAAAAGTCATCGTTCTACACAGTCGAAAGTACTACGAGTCGAGCAACTCGAAAGACGTCAACTCATGGCGGCGGACCTCGTAGGCGTTGTACGTAACAACCTTTGGCTGATGAATAAGGAAAACTCGGATACCGGCCATGATATGGACCTCAGTTTTGGTCTAGCGGGCGACACTTATGTCGCGGGGAAGTGGACCACAAACGTAGACCATCCCGGCGTTGTTCGTTCCGGTAGTCCAGATGGCCTTTTGCATTGGTACCTCGACACCGATGGGGATGCTACACACGAGCTGGACGTTGCCTTCGGGTTACTTGGTGACAAGCCAGTGGCTGGGGATTGGGATCGAAACGGTCTCGACAATGTTGGCGTCGTTCGGTCTGGCTACCAAGACGGTCTTCTGCGTTGGTATCTGGACACTGACGGAGATGCAGAGCATGAGATCGAGCGAGTCTTCGGATTGAACGGAGATATTCCAATCGCTGGTGACTTTAACGGAGATAGCATTGACGATATTGCAGTGGTTCGAAGTGGATACCCGGATGGAATGCTCCGAACGTTTGTGAACTACAATGCGAACTCAACGGAAGAAGATACCTTTTTGTTTGGGGCAAACGGTGACATCCCCGTTACCGGCGACTTTGATGGCAACAACATAGACGAACTTGCAATGGTTCGGTCGAATCCTTCGAGTGGGCTGCTGGATTGGTATGTGAACCGAGACCACGATGCGCAATCGGAAGCGTTCTTTAGCTATGGATTGCGAGGAGATGTTCCAGTCACGGGAAATTGGCAGTACGCGGAGATCTCGGTTCGAAACAGTAGCGGGGTAGAAGTTACCTCGCATGATTTCGGTCGAGCTACGGTCAACTCATCCCCTCGGAGCGTCACATTGACGATTTCCAATAGCGGAAACGCAGCATTGACAATGTCCAATATCACCGCGCCTGTTGGCTACAAGATTTCGACCCCGTTGAATCAACTATTGCCTGGTCAGTCAACTTCGATCACCGTTAGCACCAAAACGAATTTGGTCGGCGTATTCAACGGAAATCTTTCGATTCAGACAAACGATGGGAATGAAAATCCGAAGCTCATCGAGCTACGCAGCACCATTTACATCCCGGCACCTGAAATCCAGATCACCACCGGAAATCAACTTCTCGATTCGACGCAGTTAGGGCGCCCCACGGTGAACTTTGGAAATGTTCCCATCTTCTCAACAGCCCCACAAAAAGTCTTCGTGATCAAAAACATCGGTACCGCGACATTAACTATCACGTCCGTCAGTCCGCCCACAGGTTACGTGAAGATTTCCGATCCTGCTTCAAGCCTAGAACCAGGGCAGTCCACGTCTTTTGTCATGCGGATGACGACAAACACGCTTGGGCGACGAACCGGTGACATTGTGGTGAATAACAATGACTCCAATGAAGGCGTTTACAAGATTAGTGCGGTTGGAAATGTCAATCGTGGTCCTGAAATCAACGTCACGGTATTTTCATCTCCCGTGCTTGATAGTGGAACCATAAACTTTGGTAGCACATCACGGTTTCAAGTTCGGCAAGTCACTCTCACAATCCGAAACGATGGCGAGTCTGCGTTGAATATCTCTTCTTGGAATATCCAAGGTGCGTTCTATCGATCAGGCGGAACTCTAAACTCAGCGCCTCGAGTGCTGCAACCAGGTACTTCCGTTACACTCACAGTGCGAATGAACACAACCACCGTTGGCACGAAATCCGGCATCTTGTCGATCTACTCGGACGATCTAGACGAAGGCAGTTTCGACATCAACCTGAGAGGTCGAGTCTCCTAAGGAGAAACCAGTGTTGACCTGTTACGGAGTGTGGCAATCAGAATTGGCTGAGCACCGTAGTTCAAAGTTTCTAGCAAGTTCGCTGTGTTCACTTCATCGAGTGAACACAGCGAACAAATTGTGTCAGCGCGAAGAATACTGATCCAACGAAGCCGGTTGATGGTTAGCGGAGCGTAAATAGCTACCAATTGCCCCATGAGACTTGCCGCCTGGATGGGCGGACGCATGATAAGGCTATTTCGAGTTTCGGGATCTGTCGATTTCGTGTGAATCTTCTCGCTCGCAACAAGTAAACACACATGCGGCAGCTCAATTGCGATGCAATGGCTCATTAGGGTGCGGTATCAGCGATTGGGCGTTCAACCCCATGGGTTGCTATGAGTCGGTCGGCTTACGGAGCAGGTGCAAAGTGCTTTTTGTAACACCAGTTGCAGACGCTATCGCAATCGAAGCCAGCGCTGCATCGTGCCCTGCAATTCTTTCATAGTTCTATCGAACTCCGCTTGTGTCTTGCATTGCGAAAGCGCATCAAGCTTCTCGATAAGACCTAAGCGAAACCCCGTTTCCATCCCTTGTTCAAGCCTAGCTACAAATGCCAGGGCTCCAATCTCACCTGCAGAGAGTTTCTTGATTTCGGCGACTTTCGACTTCTGGGAGTCGATCAGCTTCTGTGCGGTGCCAGCCAAATCACGCGGTATCCATCGACCATCAATTTTGGTCAACAAATACACCGCTTTCTCGCCACTTAAAGACTCAATGATTAGGCTACCCAAATTAGGTCCGTCTTCTTTAACAGTAACACGACTCCAAAACTCTTCAGATGCTTCGGGGCCGATTGTGACAAATAGCTTCTTTAGCAGTGGTCCTACTCGAGCACTTCTCTTACGCAGGGATTGCTCGAAATCTGGGCGGCGAATTTCAGTTGCGATACTTCCAAACCATTCGGATGTTTCTGCAAACAGCGATCTTGCAGGCTTATAGGCCAACTTGATCGATTCGCGATTTTGGAGACTAACCCAACTCTGCAGAAGCTCGCTGCCAAGCAGAAAAGTTTCTTGAGCTTCAAGCACTTGGTTTGCACTTGCCAGGACCTTATCGAAACCAACTTCATCCTCCACCCTCAATCGATCCAACAGAGCTAAGTTGTCTCTGTGTTGTTGGCTTGTGAAATGCGATCGTACATTGTCGGGCAACCACTCCCAAAACTCCATTAAGTTACCTTGCTCCGACTGAGCCCTTAGATATTGAAGAGTCTCTTGGGCTGAAAGACCTTTAGGAAATTTGGAAGTTGTTTCCTTGGGAGTGGTATCGATCACGATCGCAAGAGCATTGGACGGTGCAGGCTCTGACATACCGCCGGTTACTTCGGTTGAGGGCATGGGCGGTTGTTTGGGTGGGATCTTGGCAACTGCCGGATCTGCCAAGCCACCTGGAACAACGGGACGGTCATCATCCCACCGCAAATCTTCGGCTTTTTTCCATTCATCCCAGGCAGCATCGTATCCGTCGTATCGAAATTTGAATTTAGATTCTTCAATCGCCACGATGCGACCCATGTACCAACTGCTTCCCCAAAGAACCTTTACTTTGTCGTCTATCACAGGCAGTTTGATAGTTAAAGATTGAGGAGCGGTTTGGCTCTGTTTAAACCACTCAACAGAAAACTTTTGATCAACTTCGCTAAGGTAACTGTAGGACACCTCGACGCTCTTGCCCTGTTTTGTCTGCAGTTGAATCAATGGCCCTGAATTGGTTTTTGTCACACCCACGATCTGAGCTTCAACAGAGAATACTCCCGTCTTTTCAAACCATGTGCGGTAGCCTGTTCGTAGGACCGTTTCATCGCCCTGGGCAGTCAATGCATTAAGCAACAACTGAGCGAGAAAACTCATTGCAATGATCGGGAGCAATCTAGAGTTCATCGACACACAGCCTCCTACGGCAGTCTTGGGATGGCGAGTTTCACAATTGATCCACATTTTAGCAGACAGTAACGCCGTCTACTTCGCAGCTTGCTTCAAAGAATTGTACCTAATGAGCAAACAGAAGTCGCAATGGGTTACTAGCTTTAGCCTGAAAGTTCATCTATTCAATTAAGCAAACGTTCGATAACTGTGCAGCTGGTTCAGTCACGATAACGCAAAACAGTCAAGAAATACTACACGTCTCACTGATCGCCGAATCAGTTGGACCGCATGGTCCCTCCCGCGAGCTGAGGATTCTCAATCGGAATAAACCTTTTCGTGGGAGGGTCGGAAATCGAGAAATGCGAGATTTCCGGGTAGCCAACCGGAAGGTTGTACGCTCACCATTCCTAATGTTTCCAACCCATACACCTGTAAACTAAAAGACTATCCTTGCAGTTCTTCCATGCTTGTCGGGCTCATTTACTCAGCTTAGACTCGACTAACAAACTCGTCACATCGAAGTCCATTTCAATCCTAGGACCGCTTCATCAAGGTGTTTCTCAATCAATAGTTGGATAACTAATTCATAGGATGTATTTCCATTGCTCAAAGCGCGAATTCGACTCTTGCTGTTACTTACACCTATCTTCGGGCTTTGGTGGTGGCTTTGCAGTCATGCTCCGATTTCACCCTGGGCTGGACTAGGCACTCATGTTAACCCCAAACGTCTTAGCCTTAGCCATCACAGGGAGCAATGGGAAGACTACACGGTATTCGATATAGACAACAAAACAGTGGAAAGAGTGGGGCGAAGATACGTTCCCCGAAACTCGAAAATGAGCTACAACATTTCAGTTGTACAAAGTAATCAGCAACAGCAGACAATTCGTGTGGAATTCTATAGTCACTTGAGCAAGCGAGTGGAGCGCTCAATCGAACTGAGTCTTTCAAGCGACGATTTTATTCGGGTAGTTGGTGAGAGATATCTTGTCGTAGGCACTTCTGAGGAGATTGTGTGGCTGGATCTGAATACCACTGTGGAAACTTGGCAAAGGTTCCAAGTCTCCCGAGGTGAGCAATCATGGTTGTGGTCACATCCTACGCGACCCATTTTTCGTCGCTCCGCAGTCAAACCCGCCGCACCAGGAAGTACTCACTCGCCGCAAAACTTCACAGAACTCTTCCGATTTGATGAAAACGGGCAACTCAGTCTATTAAGTAGTTGGCCCCATTCTGATTCTGGTTACACAGGATTGAGAAACGCGTGGTTTCAAGATGATGTGATTGCAAGCGTTGACGCATCAAGCGGATCAATTGAACTACGAGCTTTGGAAGACGGAATGTTGGTAAACGTTCTCAAGCTTGGGGCACCTATCGATTTGTCGAGGCAGAAGTTCTGTCTAACGGACGGAGAGTTGTTCGTTGAGGACAGCGGACGCTATCGGTACTACTCGCTGAAATCCGAAAGATGGTTGATACCGCCGTTTGATTCTGAAGACGGATGGACACATGCAGCTTTGACACTTTCAACTGATTCTCGGATAGCTGTATGGCAAGATCGAGCAAAGAATGTCGTTGTTCTCACCGACCCTGCAACCGATAAACAGATTTGCAGTATTCGAGAACCTGGGGAACGAGTTGCGTTGATTGCCCCCCAAACGTTGGTCTCGATCGATTCATGGTTCATGCTAACAATTCGTGAGCATAATACCGAAACGGGAGAGACCATTCTTGCCTGGCGACCGTTCATGTTGATTCTACCTGCATTAGTCGTTGCACTTTTGAGTAGCTCACTTTGGATATTCGCTTGGCTAAGATTGCAACACAGCGCAAGGTGGGCTTGGGTTGACCTACAAGTGCTATTGCTGTTGTTGATGATACTGATCGTCTTCCGCCTGAGATCAATCGGCGATCTCTCGGACATCAATCGACTTCCTTACCAGCATGCAACATACCTGTCCGCTGGTTTCTTGTTCTCTGGATGGGCGTGGCTTGCTTTGGGAAAAAGGTCAGTGCTTAGTCGATTATCGCAACTTGTCCTGACCTACACGATCGTATTCTTTGGGTTGACTCTTACACTCGTCAAACAGCCGCATTTGGCGTGGACTGGGTTAGCAAGCGTGACCGTGCCAGGTCTAATTGTGCTGCCCTTGGTTTTGGCTTTACGGTTTCGCCGCTGGAATTGGCTACATACTAAGTTGCGTTACAATATTCACTCTTTCTCTAAATCGGAGACGATAACGCTTCGGCAACTGATGGGCCTTACTGCCGTTATTGCTTTGATGACGTTGGCTTTTCGTCCAATCATTCCCGGTCTCGCAGGTTTACTCCAATTGAAGTTATCAATCGTGGACACCTTCATGATGACGTTGGTCGGAATAACGGCTCTGTTACTAGCTGTTTCTACACATTCAAGTTTGAGGAAACTGGGAATTGCTGTTGTAGTTGGAACAGTTGGTTTGTTCATCGCTGACACGTTGTCGTTAGCAGCGTACACTGGTTGGTGGAGACCGCTAGGGTGGATACACTACGAGAATTCGCTCCGTCAGTTTTTCGGTTTCTTTGCGACCGTCTATCTAGCCAGCTACAAAGCTTTCATGCCCTCCCAGATCGATTAACAAGTACATCCTTTAAGACGAATCAGTAACTGTGAATAGACTATTGCTATCGACTTACATGTTTTTTCTTGCTGTGCCATTCGCCCAGGCTCAGTCCGCGACGGGGATCGAGTATCCGTATGTCACGGCCGAGCCTCAGAAAACCGGTTGGCCACTGACCGCGGAAGAGAGAGCTTACGTGGTCGATAAGCCCGAGCATGATCGCCGACCGGGTCGTGAATCGAATAAGCATCTGCCGAAACTCTGGCCGCTGGTGCCTAGCGCTGGATACTTCGGCGGCGATGCGTGGTTGAAGCTTCACGAGGCGCATGTCAAGACGGCTCAAGCCAACCAGGGGCCGCTTGATGTGCTGCTAGTCGGCGACAGCATCACGATTCAGTGGGGCGACTCTTGGAAGAAGCACTTCCCCGACCTCAAAGCCGTGAACATTGGCATCGGCGGTGACAAAACGCAAAACGTGCTCTGGCGACTCGATCACGGCGGCGTCGAGGGACTCCAACCCAAGGCCATTGTGCTCATGATCGGCAACAACAATATGTTCTTCACACCCGAGACCGGCATCGAAGCCGCCGCTCTGGGCATAGAGATATGCGTGAAGAACCTGCGTCAGAAGTTCCCAAACGCCAAGATCATTGTTGCGAAAATCCTACCCGCACATGCTCCCGGCAATAACTTCTACGAGGATATTAAGAAGACCAACATCGCCCTCGACCCGCTGAAGCTAGAAAGAGATCCCAAACTGCGCGTGCTCGACCTGTGGAGCGATTTCACAAACGCCGATGGTACGATCAAGAAGGAGCTTTTCACTCCAGACAACATCCATCTCTCGCCTGCCGGTTATGCGGTGTATGCGGAGAAGCTTAAGCCCCTGTTGAAAGGTGTATCTGTAGAGAACTAAGGCTGGAGTACCCTCGATTCCCAGCACCCGCCTCGCATTTCAAATAAACACCGCTTGTGGAAACGCGATTCATTGAACTCCAAGAACTCAATTCTCACTGGCTTGATCGCGTAACCACCCCAGTTAGCAGGTCGTTCCAATTCCAGACCATAGTGTGACGCGTCAAACTCTTCGTATTTCTTGGTGAGAGCTTGTAGGCTGGTGAGTTCCTCTCCTTGGCGACTGACAATCGACACAATTTGGCTTTCTCGACTCCGATTAGCGAAATGAATGTCAGCCATTTCATCGGGAATGCGATGTGCGACTCCCTGAATTCTGACCTGCCGCTCAGTAAATGGCCACCAAAAAGTCAACGCGACGTTTTGGCAATCAAGAAGCTCAACTCCTTTACGGGAAGTGAGATTTCCAGTTACAACAAAGGCTCCAGGCGAAACCTCCTTTAACGCAAGAAAGCGTGCATTGGGAAAGCCGTCAGTACCGACTGTCGACAGACAACAAGCGGAAGTGATCCTCACGGTTGTGAGCTCAACTTCTTTCGAGTACCACTGTTGAAATAGCTCGATTGGCTCTGCATTCATGATCATTCCGATCCATTACGGAACTCAATTGATTGAACGTTCAATGCGTTTTCAGATAGTTCAATGATCCGATAGCCGAAAGATGAGCTGTCGACGCTGATCTCGGTCGACTCTTTCACCAACTGAAACGCCATCGACTGCGTGCAAATTTGTCGAATATTGCCGAGGACCTGATCGTCATTCATGTGATAGTGCCCGCAGAACACGGTTATCTGTCTATCAACATCCCGCAGCAACGAAACCAGTTGATCTCGATTGCCTAAGTGAAATGCTCTGTCTGCAGCACAAGCAATCGGCAAGATCGGATGGTGAATGAAAAGAACAATGTCTTTGTCGGCTTTCATCTCCTGTTGCAGCCATTTGAGCTGACCGATGCTAATTGAGTTCGAGGAGCTATCCAGAAAGAACACATCATGCTCCATTTCCTCGGATTTGTAGTACAGTTCGTTCCTATCAACGCCTCTATCGAAATAGGGACGGACCTCATCGTTCTTGTCATGGTTCCCAAGAACTAAGTCGAGCTTAAACGGACTCAAGGATGCGAAAAAATGGGAGTGTGCGGTACCGGCACCTATGTCTCCGCCGAAAACGATCTCACCAATTTCCCTTCGTGCAATATCTGTCAGAACGATATCCAGATTCTTGTAGGGTTCGATGGGGTGATTGCGTGGCGACGGCTCATCAAGGTGGATGTCGGTGATAAATGCGATCCGTTTCATTGGTGATTGGTACGACTAGTTTTTTCAAGTAAACGTGTTAAGAACCAAGTATTGATGTCGCTGTTCAGGATAGCAGGAACGCCGTGTTTAGAACACTGTTTGCCGAGAATACGGACGCGGCTATCGATAAAGGAATCGCAGAAGCTTCCACTGCAGGTTCCATTTTAAGTTCGTACCGAATGGCCAGGGCTTCACGCTTAGCTGTTTGATGAAGCGACTGTCGATTGAGCTTCACAAGTTGTGCCTCTATCCTTGTCCTACCAGGTAAGTTCTCTCGGATTCATCCAATGGTTCAGCGCTGGCAAGTTGCTGTTCGAGCACTTCGACGGTCGCTTCGGATGGATCTTGTTCGTGGTTGCGCCGATGCTCAATGCGACGAGCCAGTTCGGCGGGCGGTGCTTCGAAGGCCAAGATGCCGAATTCAGCGCCTAGTTGATTGGCGATTTCACGAAACCATAGGCGGTCGACTTTGCGCAGAAACGT
The DNA here is from genome assembly GCA_963204965.1 of Planctomycetota bacterium. Lineage (GTDB taxonomy): Bacteria > Planctomycetota > Planctomycetia > Pirellulales > Pirellulaceae > Aureliella. The sequence goes on from CAUJKA010000261.1 coordinate 25,640, forward strand.
GGCGTCAACGATGACAGAGAAGTGATTTTCGACGAGCACTCGACTGAGGCTTGCCAAGCGTTCATAGACTGCTTGGGAAGCAGCAGGAGCGTATCGCGACTGTCGATCGCCTGGAGTTTCGTCTTGGGGAAACATACTTTTGCGCAGGGCATCGGATCGCAAGCGAATTGCTGGGAGCGATGAGATCCACGGGAGTGAACCGCGGGATTTTCCACTACCGCTGACTCCCATCGTGATCCAGAGTTTGGGTTTTACTTCTCCACTACGAAGTCGCATGGCAAGTTCGATGTGTTTCAAAACATCAGCTTGCGCGGTTTTTCGATCTTCAGGGTTGCTAACTTGATCAGATCGGATTCCAGCCACCATTGCACGCACCAGGGCTCGGTATACTGCGAACCATCTCAGGATAGCGACATCTGCATAGTCGTCGGTAAGCTCCAGATAGTCGTTCATGAGTTGCGACGCGAGATCGTTTCGTCCGTGATAAGATAAATCCATGTAGGTGAAGGCGATATCGCTGAGCACGTCGATCCATCGCAGATCCTCATTAAACTCGATCCCATCAAAGGGTATCATCTTTCCGTTCCAATCGAGAATATTCGATAGGTGCAAGTCGCCATGGCACGCTCGAATTGAATCGACCTGTCGTCGCTCGAATTGACTTCGTAGAGTGTCTAGCGACTGATGTGTCCAACGATCAAGCTCCTCAATCATTGCATTCCATGGAGCCGGATAGCGGCCGCGAAGATACTCAAGATTGGTTTCAGCAAACCTGCTAAGACCATCGATGCATCCGTAAGACGAGTTGCTCGAACGTCGATCGGCGCTTTGGTGAAACATGGCTATCGATTGGGCAAGTCTCGACATGTCCTCGACCTGAACCTGCCCGCTGCGCAGACGATCATGAAGGACCGCTGATTCAGCGAAGCGGTGCATTCGAACAGCATACTCCACTGGTTCTCCTGGAACGTTCACACGCAACAACTGCTCGTCGCAAACAATCGGCACTACATCCAGGTAAAGCTCGGGTGCAAAGCGTTGATTGATCAACAGCTCTTTCTCGCACATTGCCTTACGCTGAGCCAACGTGCGGTAGTCCAGGAAAGAAGTCTGGATCGGCTTCTTGATCTTGTAAGCAAACTCACCTGCCAGAAATATCAGCGAAATATGCGTCTCAATCGCTTTGACCTGTCCTGTGGGATGAGGATAGGCCTGAGGGTCGAGCAATGCCAAACGAAGTTCTTCCATAAGGCACCTACTGTTGAGAGTGATCGCAGAACAAATCTCGTTCGGCAACTGGAAATTGATCTCTATTAGTATCCCGTCTAAATGTGCTACCACAATGCCAATCCTAAAGGCAGTTCCGTTCAATTTGGGCATTGGATCAAGAGTGTCCATGGCCATTTCTGAAGTTACAATGGAGATTTCCTGAGTCGACATGAGCTTTGGGGCAGGGAGACGATGACAATATGAGCAAGCCGATCTGCTATGTATTAGATGACTACCAACAAGTTGCGGCAAAGTACGGAGGTTGGAATTCACTCGGCGAGCGGTTGGACGTGAGATTCCTACACGAGCACGTCGCCGATCGAGATCAACTGATCGAGACCGTTGGGGACGCCTCCGTAGTTGTTGCCATGCGAGAACGTACGGCAATCGATGCGCATCTAATCAACAGCCTCAAGCAATTGAAGCTAATTGTCACCACCGGAATGCGCAACGCGTCAATCGACATTCAGGCGGCGACTGACCGTGGAATCTTGGTTTGTGGTACTGAAAGTTCATCGCGGCCACCGTTTGAGCTTACTTGGGCGCTGATTCTTTCGGCTGCGCGATCGATCGTTGACGAGAACTTGAATTTCCGGCAAGGCGGATCATGGCAAAGTACTGTTGGAGTTGACCTCTATGGAAAGACGCTTGGGATCGTTGGCTTGGGGAAGATTGGTGCTCTTGTGGCGAAAATGGCGACGGCATTTGGGATGCGGGTGGTTGCGTGGAGTCCCCATCTAACTGAAGAACAGGCAAATGCATGTGGGGCAACTCTGTTTCCCAAGAATGAGCTCTTTGAGACGAGCGATTTTGTAACGCTGCATCTGGTTCTAAGCGATTCAACTAGACAGATTGTCGGACGAAACGAGCTATCTAGAATGAAGGCCACGGCAATGCTCGTCAACACTTCCAGGTCTGGCCTAGTCGACTCAGCCGCCCTCCGTGAAGCCTTGGAGAACTCTTGGATATCTCGCTATGCCGTCGATGTGTTCGATGAAGAACCTCTCTCTACGACGGACTACATGAGATCTTGTCCACGAGTCCTGGCGACTCCACACCTGGGCTACGTCTCAGAGGGCAACTACGGCAAGTACTTCATGCAAGCTTGTGAAGGCATTTCGGCTTTCTTGAATGGTAATCCCATTCGGAGGTTGAACTGACGCACGGCTACTCTGCAGAATCTGTTGGTTCAAACGGCTTATCGATGCCTTGCTTACGATAGAGTCATAGGCGTCAAGCACATCCGGCTCGGTGGCCAGCATCGATCGCAACCACGCGGGCAAAACCTCTAGTGCTGCCGTCGTTCTCGCGGCGACGCAAAAACTATTCGGATAACGTGTTTCTACAACTAGATCTCTTGAGTGGTACGAGATCGATGGGATTTCGAACTTTGGCGAACGCATCATGCAGCTCGCTACCTCCACCTCTTGAAGCCACTCTCCGTTGGGACCGATGGCGACTTCCTGCGGCTCGAGTCGCACGCATTTGGTAAAGTGCGGAATGCGCTCACGTCCTTTTCCGTTCCACAAACTACCGATAATCTCAGTAAACAAAACGTCGGAGAGCTTTCCAACGGGTTCGCCTGAGCAATTGCCCTGCCATTGGTACAACTCTGGATCGATCGAGGGATCGTCGATTTTGAAGGCATACACTGGAATGACGGTGTTAATGACGATAACATTCTTAGCCCGCAACATCCTCTGAAACAATGTGTGATTGTCATACAAGGATTGCCAGATGTCGCGTCGGCAGCCGCAATGCTTGAGCACAGCACGAATAGCTTCAGGAAGTTGGCAGCCTAGTTGTAACTCTAAATGTTGAAGTGCTCGAATTGAGTAACCGTCGGTGGGTTGCAGCGGTGCAAACCAGCAATCGATGAAGTAACGCAGGAATTCCCAGCGTTCCTCCCAAGCGGAAGGATAGTTGGTGAAATCGATTGGGTCGTAAACTAGTCCAGTCAAAATTGCGCCTCAATATTTTTGTGCCTCAATATTGCGCCCTGCACAAACAGTTACAACATGTCAATAATCCAGCCTACCAAGGTGTGGGCACCGACTACGACACAAACTATGGCAATAATCGTAACTGAAAGGCACGTCATTGGCAGCAGCCAGTTGGGTCGCTCGTATGCTAGATTGGGCTTTAACTGCTCTTGATCAATGATCGAAGGAGCTTGCAGTGTCACCAGGTAATCGCGAAGGTAGGTCGGATAATTACCTCGCTCGCTGAGCCGAGCTGGCTTAGGGAAGCGAAGCAGCAATCGCGTCCAATCGTCTTTCTGATGTCTCTTAAGAAACAACTCAACTAGCGGTCGCTGCTGATCGTCGGGTTCATCCACCGAGAGCAAGTAGAAGCGACCTGCTTCAAGCTGATCGCCCAATTGGACAAGTACATTCGCGTAAGCTAAGTAGATCTCTCTCGAATATCCGTAAGCAGAGAGGCTGGAAGCGAGGATTTCTTTCGCTCGCCAAAGACGACCATCGGATAACTCGGCTTCAGCCCGCTGAATTGTCTTGGCGATGGTCATTGGATGGGCTTTGGAGCTCGACGAGCGTCAGTCTTGGGACGGAAGTTCTGGATCAGTCGCAGACTTTCGTCGGTACATTAGCATAGGGATGATAAGAGCAAAGGCAACAGAGAAGCCTACTGGAAGGACTGTTCCATAAATCATCGCCTTCCTACGAAACTCGTTTGGATTCTTCGCAATGGTCTGCGAGTTAAGATGCGCGGAAGCCCATGACTTACTACATTGTAGACGAGCTTCCTCCGTGTTGGACTCGGGCGCTCGAGCCTCGCCGCCAACAGCGTACTTTCTGGAGATTGCCAAGCCACCCTCGGCGATATCACCAGCTACCGCTAGACCACCATTGGCCGAGTAGATCCCGACTGCTCCACCACCTACGGCCTGCCAACCAACGGCTCCGCCGCCTATAGCCGAATGGCCAATGGCTAGACCGCCAATGGATAGAAGTCCTATCGACAGTCCACCGAAGGAAAATAGGCCGCAGGCTAGTCCGCCTAAAGCGAACACCCCCAGTGATCGTCCACCCAAGGCAATGATGCCTCGAGCGTAGTTGCCGATCGCGAGAAACCCCGTAGCCTTGTCACCCACTGCTAACCAACCCTTGGCATGAAAAGGTTTCGAGCGTGGTTGGCTGTCTCCAGGATCTGCGACCTGAAAGTCATAGAGGGGCCAGCCCAACAGTCGTGTCTGGCTGGTCATGCGTCGACCAATCCAGATCCGCGAACCGGGCGTTTTTCCCGTTCCCATTCGATCTTTCAACCAAGTCGGATTGGGGTCATCTTCGGGGCGAATTGTCTGTCGCACATGTTTGATCTTTCGATTCATGTGTATCCCGCGAACGATACAGAACATCGCGAAGCAGAGCCCCATCACGACGTTGCCGACGACCGCGAACAATACAGCGTTGGGGCGATTCGCAAAGGACAGAGCCAATACAATGGATAGCACGGTAGCGAAAACGAAGCAAAGCGATACGCGCCAAATGATTCGACCCTCCCTCTCCAACAACTTTCGTTCTGTCATTGTAGGAGCCATCAACTGCGGCACGCGAATGCCCAGCCAAGTCCCCCCCAGACCACCGATCGCTCCCAACAGTCCGCCAGCCGCGCCGATCATTGCTCCGGCAGTGGCAGATTGTGTTGCAGCCAACACTCCGCTTTGCACCGCGGTTTTACCAACCACGGTGGCTGCGGCTGTCGTTACAGTTTTTCCAATCGTCGTACTGGAGCTCATCGCGACCAGCGACACCACACCAGCCGTGAAGTGGACCGAAGGCCGCGAGTTGACCAAGGCGGCTTCGATAGTCCGCTCCACTTCGGCTCGCAGTAGATTGCGCCCACGACTGAGCCGTTGTCGAGCTGCGTCCTCGGAGATCTCTAGCGCCAATGCAACTTCCGAAATTGAATGCGATTCGCGATAGTAGAGAATCATCACTTCGCGATAGGCTTCGGGAATTCCTTCCAAAGCTCCCCACACCAACTCTTGCTCTTCGTCCGTAACCAGTCGCTCGGATGGATGAGGCTCTTCTTGAGTCATGTAGGTCGAATCGAGATCGGCTGAAGCCCAAGACTTAGCGGATCGTTTTCTCACACATTGTTTCGCCAAGTTTCGAGCAATGGAACTCAACCAACTTACCGCTTTGTCGGGGTCGCTGAGTTCGTGGCGAGACTGCCAGGCCACAAGAAAGGCCTCTTGAGCGACGTCTTCGCTGCTGGGCAAGTCACCGATGCACGAATAGGCGATACTGGTGACCAAGTTCTTGTACTGGTCCACAAACTCCGCAAACGCCCGCGTGTCACCTTCTGCAATCTTTTGCCAACGTTTTGCGGCCTCAGAGACGGTGGATTTCATGTTATCTTCTGCTATTGTTGAGATAGTTGGTTGAACCGAGTATCCACAAGTTGCAGCCGGATTGTCAAACGTGACAGCATACGAGGCGAATTGCCCAAGTTTTTGGGAAAAACCAACAATACTCGCGGTTTTACAGCATTTTCTCGTGCCGCTTGGTATCGACCGGAAAGACCCCATTGTGGCTGAACCGCCCTTAACGTGACAGTAGAAGTAGCGTGACAATAGAACTGGCTTACAATCGCAGTTTTGAGCTTTGACCCGCGTGATGGATGTTCAATAGATCGTCGATGACAGTGCAGAAAAGTTGGAAACAGCATCTCGAGTCGCAGTTGTGGGAGCTCGAGCGAGCGCAACTGTTGCGTCAACGTGGCCTCAGTCCAATAGGCAATTCTAAACGTGAAATCAGACTTGATTTCGGAAGCAATGACTACCTAGGACTTCGTAAGAACCAGGCTATCTTAGGAGCGATCGAAGCGGCTATCCAATCAGCGAGCGATTCAGCTTTGCCAAGTTCTGAGTTTGTCAGCTGGGGAAGCGGTGCAAGCCCAGTGCTCAACGGCCACACGTCGCCTCATCGAGTCTTAGAGAGCAAGCTGGCCTCGCTGAACCACACTAGCGATGCGATGGTCTTCTCGTCGGGCTATGCGTGCAACGTAGGTGTCCTGTCGTGCTTGGCGGACATTGATTGCATCGTCTTCAGCGATCAACTCAACCACGCGAGCTTGATTGATGGATTGCGATTGAGCCGATCGGAACGAGTCGTTTATCAGCATGTGTGCATGAAGGACTTGTCTGAAAAGCTCGAACGGCTTCGCGGTTCCCGCGCGCGAGGACTGATTGTTACTGAGTCGATCTTTAGCATGGATGGTGATGAAGCACCGCTTCGAGAAATTGCCGAGCTTGCTGAGCGATTTGATTGTGGCCTGATCGTCGATGAAGCGCATGCTACTGGCGTTTTTGGAACGCAAGGTGGTGGTTTGGTCGACGAGCTGAAGTTGACGGATCGCGTTCTGCTGAAGCTGGGCACGTTGAGCAAAGCGTTGGGTGGCATTGGTGGCTATGCGGCCGGAGATCATGAGACGGTTCAGTACTTGGTGAATCGATGTCGAAGCTTTCTTTTCAGCACTGCGCCGCCACCGCTTGCGATGTTGGCAGCGAGTGCTGCGACTGAACAGTGTTTGAAGATGGATGAGGCGAGAAAGCACCTGCATATGATGGCAAGCTCGCTTAGACAACAACTGCGAGACGCAGGCTGGAACGTACTTGCAGGTCGAAGCCCAATTGTTCCTGTCATCATCGGCGAGGCGGAAAAGACGCTACGGCTCTCTGCTAAATTGCTTGAGTTGGGAATCTATGTTCCCGCAATTCGACCACCGACAGTGCCTCAGGGAAGTTGTCGCTTGCGAATCAGTTTGTCAGCCAACCACACTTCCGCTGATATCGCGACACTGACGGAAGCCATCGGGGCGCCATAGCTTCAATTAGCTTTTCCTCGTTCCGAGGCTCTGCCTTGGAACGCACTGTCTTCGAGGCTCCGCCTCCAAATGCAGATGCGTAATCATGTCTTTTGAATCAACGAAAACTAGTGCCTTGTTCCAATTGAGAGTTAGGGCTGCCTGTAGTGGACAAGGTGACGAGTCCCGGCAAATCACCATGTGACTGGACTCGTTACCTCGTCCACTACTCTAGTTTCTTTGCTCGCAGCAGCTTGGCAAAGACTATCGCCCAAGCTGTAAAAAGTGCGATGCCGTTAAGGCTGGTCACCAATTGGTAGCTCCAATCGGTAAGCTGCAGTCGCTTCAAAAGCATCTGACTGGAGAAGTAGTTTAGTTGTGGGAAGGCAATCAGCGCTGCCAATAACAAGCATCCATACTTGCCAATGTCTGACGGTGATGCTTGACGCCTCGGTGAAATCCATGCCTGCCATGCCCATAGCAAACAGGTACCTACGACTGGCAGAAGTAAGACGGCATCGAATACGTGGTGATAGACCGAGACAATCGAGCTCAGCAATAGCAACGCTCCGGTCCAATTGATCACGCCTTCTTGGTCGGATGGAAAACTTCTTTGGCGCTTCCACAGAAGCCATCCTGTGGGTAGCACGATCGCGAGCATTCCTAGTAGATAGTCGCGTTCGGTTGGATCCCACGAAAGCCACTTCGCGACAATGGCTAGTAGATCGACGCGAATCCACGTATTCACCGGTCTTTCAATTGGGTCAGCGCGGTGAATCTCTTGTGTCTGTGCGATCTGATCAGCTAGCTCGGTCCAACCGCCTTCGGGCATGATCCAAGCAAAACAAGCTAAGGCCAGTGTGACTGAAAGTACTCCACCAATCACAATCGACTTTAGGTTGCCTCGGCAAAGCATCAATATGCCAATCGGTAGGACATAGTTCGGTTTGCATGACACTACTACCAGAGCTAGACCGCTGAGCCATGGCTTGCTGCGCCCATAGTGGACAGCTACCAAAGTGGCCAAGATCAACTCGAAGGTGAAATAGCCCGTGTAGATTGTCTGTTGTCCGCCTCGCGATGCGACCAGGGACAAAACGACTAATGCAAAGATGTCGAAGCGAAACGCATTGAGGTCGTGTTTGCTAAGACTGTTAGCGCTATTTGAAGAAAGTTCAGCACCTATCCAACGCGTGATCAGAAAGGCGATTGAGCCGACTAACACAATCAGCCAGCCGAAATACAATATCTCTGCTGATCGCATGGGCAGCATTGCAAAGCCAACGTGCAAGGCGAACACAACGGGAGAATAGAATGGAGCACTTCGAGGTACCGGATAGTTCGTTGCGTAACTTTCGCTATAAGGCGAAACACCATCTACAAAAGCTTGAGATGGAAAGTAGACGCCGTTCTGGAAGTCGCAAAAGCCTTGAGCGTCGCTGTTAAATGGTCCAGGAGTTTGATGAGTCCTGACAATGCGGCGGGCACTCAGCAAAATCACCACAATCGAAAATACGATCGCCGCTACAGCCGCCCACCTGCGCAGTTTTTCAACTGAACGAAGTTCTTTTCGATAGGTCGGAGGTTCAGCCATTAAATCGCTGGTATGAAAGGGTTCGGTCGAGTCGAGCAGTTTGTGATGGAGATAGCCTAATTTCTCTAACCGTCGTCGTGAATCGCCGTAGCTGCGCTGTCCTTATTAGGGCCTACTTTTCTCACCGAAGTTCTTCTCGTCGCCCGGTTTGCCACGCAAAACAGCCCCTGACGGGTGGTTTCATCGCTTCGAATACCAGTTCCAAGAGTGGGAAGAGTACAATAAGCTGCGATAATCGCTCACATTTTGCCTCATAAAGTCCTTCTCGTTTTGGTCAGTTTAGGTGTTCGGATGCTCATTCAAACTATCAACCAACGCTTTTCGCACGTAATTGCCAGTTTCGCACTGCTCTGTTTGCTGCTGACCATCGAATCAACGGCAATGGCGGCGGATACGAAACTGCCCGAGTCCAATATTCCGCAGGTCAAGATGATCGATGCTGCGATTCAGCAGCAGTGGTTCGACTACTCGCTGAAGCCATCGCCCGTTGAAGATGACTTGAAGTGGATTCGACGCGTCTACCTGGATCTCATCGGGCGAATTCCGACTTTCCAAGAGGCTGCGGATTTTGCCAAGGACAAGACTCCAGAGAAGCGCGAAAAGTTGGTCGACATGCTGTTGAACGACGGTCGCTACACCGAAGAGTTCGCCACGCATTGGGCCACGATTTGGAGCAATGTTCTGATCGGTCGTTCCGGCGGCAACATGCGTAACTCGTTCATTAATCGCGAAGGCATGGCCAAGTATCTTCGCGACAGCTTCGCCAGCAACAAGCCATACGATCGTATGGTCTACGAACTGATCTCAGCGACTGGCGAAAGCAAACCTGGAACTCCAAAGTTCAACGGTGCGGTCAATTTCCTGGCAGACAAGGTCAACATGGAGAATGGCACCTTAGCCACCTCTGCGACTTCGAAGATCTTCCTTGGCATGCAAGTCCAATGTACTCAATGCCACAACCATCCGTTCAATCAGTGGAAGCAACAAAAGTTTTGGGAGTTCAATGCATTCTTCCGGCAGACCAGATCGCTTCGACGATTTGTCAAAGGCACCAATGACCTGGACCACATCGAACTTGTCGACGAGGACTTTGCTGGTGAAGGCGGTCGAGCTTCAGAAGCTGAGATTTATTACGAAGAGCGCAATGGACTAACCAAAGTTGCCTATCCTGTGTTTATCGATGGAACGGCCATCGAACGCAGCGGATACGTTTCCGAAGTCAATCGTCGCGAACAACTTGCTAAGCTGGTTTTGCAAAGCGAGTTCTTGCCAAAGATGATGGTCAATCGCACTTGGGCTCAGTTCTTAGGCTACGGATTCACTAAGCCGATCGACGACCTGGGACCTCACAACACCGTCTCGCATCCTCAGCTGCTGGATAGTTTGGCGGACGAGTTCAAGAAGAACAGCTACAACATTCGCGAGCTAATGCGTTGGATCGTGTTGAGCAAGCCTTATCAACTATCGAGCTTGATTACCAGCGACAACGAAGCAGACGATCCTGCGATGGGTGAGCTGCCACAATTCAGCCACTTCTACTTGCGTCAAATGACTGCCGAACAGCTTTACCAGTCCTTGGTAACTGTCGGTGGAGAAGCTAAAGGATCGTTGGAACAACAACAAGCCGAGCGTGATCGATGGTTGAGCCAGTTTGTGGTCGCCTTTGGAACAGACGAAGGCGACGAAGCCACGACGTTCAACGGTTCAATTCCACAAGCGTTGATGATGTTCAATGGTGACCTAGTCAAACGAGCGATCGATGTCAGTGCAGGGTCTCAACTTGGAAATTTGGCCAATGCCAATTCCAAGTTTCCCGAGAAGGTCAATGGATTGTTCATCCTTGGACTTGCGCGAAAAGCAAGGCCAGATGAGTTGAAGATAGCGACGGGGTTGCTACAAGCTCGACAAGGAAAGTCCGAAGACGCTTTGCAGGATCTTTGGTGGGCGATCTTGAACTCGAACGAGTTCATCTTGGTCCAATAAGCCATTGAATCAAAGCCAACGAATCAGAGTTAGTGGTTAGTTGTCAGTTTTAGTGATCGAAATCAGCAAGTTCAAAATACTTTTCAGTTCCTCGGAGAATCTACAATGCGTTGGCTAGAACACATGACCCCCAGCGGAATGACTCGACGTCACTTTCTCAAGCACACCGCTGGAGCTTCGGCGCTGGCGGCTTCTTCGATGGCCTTCGGTCACACATTGCAATTGCACGCCAATGAACTGAAGCGCAATCACAAGTCGGCCATCATGTTGTGGATGAGCGGCGGACCATCGACCATCGATCTTTGGGACCTTAAGCCAGGCGCTGCAACCGGTGGACCATTCCGTCCAATCAGCACCAGTGGCGACGTTCAAATCAGCGAACACTTGCCCAAGATCGCTAAGCAAATGCACAACATGTCGATCATTCGATCGATGAGCACTCGAGAGGCTGATCATGATCGCGGCCGATACTACATGCACACCGGCTATGTGCCTAATCCGAGCATCGAGCATCCGAGCTACGGCGCGGTGATCGCACATGAATTGATGGCTCAGAAGTCCGAACTGGAGATTCCGCCGTTCGTTTCCGTGGGTGGAGCCAGCGAGGGTCCAGGATTCTTGGGAATGAGTTTCGCACCATTCAACGTCAGCAGCGACGGACAGATCCGCAATTTGGAAATGGCTGGCATGAACGATACTCGTATGGTTCAGCGAATGAAGACGCTGGACCTTATCGAGAAGAACTTCGTCGCTCAAAATCGTGGCTCAGCGGCCATGGATCACATGAAGGTCTTGGAGAAGACTTACCAACTGATGACCAGCAAGCAAATGGAAGCCTTTAAAGTCGCTTCCGAGCCTGAAGCGGTTCGCGAGCGATACGGCAACACGCCATTCGGTCGCGGATGTTTGATGGCTCGTCGACTTGTTGAAGTTGGCGTACCGTTTATCGAAGTCGACTTGGGAGGCTGGGACAATCACCAAGGTATCTTCAACATCCTCGAGACTCAACGCTTGCCACAAATGGATCAAGCGATGAGTGCTCTTGTTGAAGACCTTGAGCAACGCGAGCTGCTCAAAGACACAGCGATCATTTGGATGGGCGAGTTCGGTCGAACTCCAACCATCAATGGAAACACTGGCCGCGATCACTATGCGCGAGCGTGGAGCGTTGTGGTTGGTGGTGCCGGAATGAAGGGTGGTATTGCTGTTGGTGCAACTGACGATGAAGGTCGAGCTGTCGCTAGCGAACCCTACTCGGCTGAAGACGTTATGGCTTCGGTTTGTAAGTCGCTGGGCATCTCGTTGGAGACGACCTATCAAAGCAAGAGCGGTCGACCGATGAAGATTGCCAACAGTGGTAAGGTAATTCGCGAACTGTTTGGCGAATCCGCTTAACCCCTGGTGATGTGTGATAGAGAACGGTCAGGATGCCAACCCACAGCTATCTCCGCCCGTCGGCTCGTTGCCGGTGAAGGATATCACTACGTTGATTTCACTTCACCAAGCGATGGTGTGGAGATATTTGAGATCGGTTGGTGCCGAAGCCGAGCTGGCTGACGATTTGACTCAAGAGACTTTTCTTGAAACGATCCGTCGGCCGTTTGAGCAGATTTCGGATGCGGCAACGGCGAGTTATCTTCGCCGCGTTGCGCACAACTTGTTGATCTCTCGCCGAAGACGCGAGGGACGCATGGTGGTAACCGAACATGCCGAGCATATGGAAACTGCGTGGACGAAATGGGCTGGTTTTGATGGTGGCGATCGAGCCTTGGAGGCTCTTTCGGAATGCTTCACTCAGTTGACCGAACGAGCGAAGTTGGCTTTGCGATTGCGATTTGTTCAAGAAGCAAGCCGCCAAGCGATCGCTGATGCGTTAGGCGTCGGCGAGCACGGTGCAAAGAATTTGATGCAGCGTGCGAAAAATGCACTTAAGGAATGCGTAGAGCAGAAGTTGGCTCAGATTGAGTCGACAGGTTCGAACTAACATGCAACACAACGATCTTTCAGAGCAAGTATTCGATTCGCTCGTCCAGGAGATGATCACAGGTCAGCGTCCTCCGGATTTGACTGCCCGCATCTTGGCAGCGATTGAGCGCGAGTCGCAAAGTAACGCTGCGCCATCAAAGCTTTTGGCTCCTCCAGTATTAACGAGTGCAAGACAATCCACTCAAGCTCAGCCAGCAACGACTTCCTCGCCAAAAGTGGCCGTCGCCACGGCCTCTTCAAGCTCGCGAACGTTTTCATTTGTGGTCATTGCAGTAGCAGCTACTTTATTGTTTGGATTTTTGGGATGGCGTTGGATCGATAGAGCGAATAACTCATCCGCGGGACCTGGAAGTCAAATCGCGACTGGCAGCGATCCCGAAAACCGAGAGAACAAGCCAAAGGCTTCGCCGAGCGAATTGGCTGGAACTGCAACGGGCGATGGAAATGGTGAACTCAAGAGCAAAGGGCCATCGAAGAGTAATACATCGCCACGTCACGTTCCAGAAGTAATTGATACATTGCCCTTCGAACTAGATACCAAGCTCTCGCAACAAGGCAGTACTAACGCTCCGAAGCAACCGCGTAAGGTCGCTGAGAAACTCAGCCAGCAGCAGATCGTCGCGCAACTTGACCAGCAACTGGAATCGATGTGGCAAGGCTTGGATGTTTCGATCAAGGGACAGTTGACATCGGTCGAACTCGCTCAGCAAATGTCAGAAGCATTGACTGGCTATCAAGTGCCAGAAAGCGAGCTAGCTCAAATTGTTGACGAAAAGAAGCAAGCCATCAAAAAAGCGGAATTGATCCGAAGTGCTACTAGCTCGATGGCATTTCAACGATTGTGGAGCGAACGGTTGATTCAATATTGGACCGGTCGAGCTCAAGGCGACACCGAAAGGTCTTTGGTCGATTCACTCGCGCAGCGGATGCGAGAAGAGAAGCGTTGGAACGTTGTTGTCGCTGAGCTGCTCGGTGGCGATCTGAGCTCGGAAGATTCTGCATCGAGTCAGTTCCTAAGCTTGTTGGCGGGTGGCGAGAATCATCGATTGGTGGAGTGCATTGGTCGCGGGTTCATGAATCAGCAGGTCGCCTGCATGCGTTGCCATCGTTTGCCTGATGCAGAAAACACTCCTGCAAACCAACAGGTCACCTACTGGTCGTTGGTTGCTACGCTTAAAGGCGTTGAAGGCCATGGAGCAGGAAAGAAAGTTGATGATCGCCAAGAGAATCTGTTCGGATCAGAAAAACAACCAGAGCCCGGCGTTTATTTCGAACTCCCCAGCGGTGCGTTGAAGCAAGCCTTTGCGACGCTACCTGATGGTACATCTTGGAAGTCCGTAGACAGCGCAACAATACCGCGACAAGCCTTGGCAAATTGGATCAAGGATTCGCATCAGTTTGATCAAGCTACAGTCAACACAGTTTGGCAATTGGTTTTTGGTCGCCCATTGATGCCACAAAACATTGGTGTTGACGCAGTGGCCTTGGAAGATCGTCAACAAATGCTTGAATTCTTGGCCGAGCAATTCGACTTGGCGGATCACGACTTAAGTCAACTTGTTGGCTGGGTCGTCAGTAGTCGCGCCTTCGCGGTTCGACCTGACAATTTGACGCGTGACCAGTGGCAACAACTGGAATCAGAGAAACTGGATCAATGGCAATTGTCAGACTGGACATTTGCAACAGGAGCCAAGACTTCTCAGCCGACAAACTCACGAGCTCGACTGCAAGATAACTTGAAGTATGTGGTCCAATGGCGAGCCACCAGCAAGCCTCAGCCTGTGTTGTCGCAACCATCGCCGGATTTGCAGAAGGTCTCGCCGGAGCGATTGGCCAAGAACCTCAAAAATCAACGACCTACGTTCAGCTCCAACTTTGCTATTCACGGGCTGCGACACACGATGGCCGAGGAAGCGTTCGTTGACCGCTTACTTCGATCCGAGAAGTTGACTTGGCAAGAGCGAGTCCAACACGTTGTGGGCTTGACCGGTGCTAATGGAACTTCAGACGATACTCAGTTCTCTGCTAAAGAGCTGCTTCAGTATCACTCTGGAGATTCGAAAGCAGCCCTTCTTGATCTGCTCTGGGCCGCGCAGAATTCGCAGTTGTAGCTTTTCTCGGGTTCCCGGTTCGTTGGATCGGAAACCTGCGAGTTGCTAGCCTGGTTGCCTCGCAAGATTGGATGGCACGTCCCTGAGTCTTCGAAGGGCGTGGCTGGCAGCGACTACGACGAGCATAATTGCGTTACTCACCCCACTTTAACCACCACGCCCATCAGTTCTTGCCTCGCTGCGCTTCGGCTAACAACTTCTGAGCGTGCCACCCTTTTTGACGTTCGAGTCGGGGACAATGAAGCATGAGTCGAACCGGTGTGCTGACCGGCTGATCCGGCGATCTGCGAGAGTCTTGGAAGTTCTGTACAATTTTATGAGTAGGCTCAAAGGCAAGTTAGAAATACGAGAAGATAAGCTTGGCGATTCCAACGAGAACTTGAGCGAATTGGAAGGCGGACTGCACGATGAATGACCGAATGCCTGAAGGTGATTTCGACCCGAGCGATCAAGTCTGTAGTGCGATTAGCTCTGAGGTCTGCGGCTCGCAGTTGAGCAACCAACACGGCCTGCTACGAGTCTTGCCAATCGCTTTGTTCGTTGTGCTATGTTTGGCGATTGCGTTCAGTTTATTCCCGGTTCTCGAAATGGCAGGACACCAGCGCAATCGAGTCGCCATAATGTTCGGCTTAAGTTGTGGTGGCTTGCCGATACTGGCTGTGATTGGTGGTTATTGCGGGCGATGTCTCATTAGCGGCTTGGCAGTCTCTTCAATACTCGCTGCATCTGTTTTCACATTTACAATTCTGGGTGAGTACTTCAGATTTAGGCAGGTATCAACCTTTACCGACATGATGGAACCGGCCTACTACGCCTTCAATCTGCCAATATTGGTCCTCGCATTGGTCACACCCATATCCCTTGCGAGATTGAAAACGAAGCGATGTTTGTCTCTGTCGAACGCGGTTGCTAAACCGCCATTCAGTCTGGAAACAATGTTGCAATGGACTACGGTTGCTGCTTGCTTAATCTTCTTTCTCCGAGTCCCTATAGAAGTCTTTTCATTCGGAATCTCGAGCCTAGCGGTCTTTCTCCCAGGCTTGATGGCTATTTGTGTTGCCATGAGTGTGATTGTTGTTCTTCCCTCTGCGCGTTGGGCGTTTGTCGCTAAACAAAGATGGTGGCATTGGCTAGCTACTGCCGCCATGGCTGGGTTTGGAATACTGTTCCTTTGCGTGCTGTTTAATGTGCTGCTCACCCAATGGACTCGTACTGCACTTGTGACGTTCGGCGAGGTAGCCATTGTTTGCCTGACCGCATTATCAATCTATGTCCTTGGCCTGATTTCCCTTCGCGCCAGCGGATTTCGTTGGCAATCGTATACAACAACGAGCGACGCTTTACTGGTTGATCAGGCTGGCCGAGATCGCTGGACTTCCAGAGGTTGGACGGCTGTCTTCATCGTCTTTGCAATAGTGACATCCTTGATTCTTGCGCATCGGCAACGCCTCATGGAAGATCAAGATTCGAAATTTGTCAATTTAGCGCGAAGCATGGCAGATCGAGGCGAATCCATCAGCGGAACGAATCAAAGAGTCCTTGGGGTTGCCTTGAAGAGTTTGTTACCAGAGCGCATTCCCAAAGAGATATTGGATTGCAAGGAACTCATCAGCCTTTCGTTGAACAATAGTGATGTCAGAGATCAAGACTTGGCCATGCTACAGACTTGGCCGCAGCTAAGGTCGATTGACCTGTCCGATACACAAGTTGGCGATAAGGTTTTTGAACACCTAGAATCCGTTGATAAGCTATCGTTCCTCAACCTATCTCGCACGCGAGTTACCGCAGAAGGCTTGGCAAGGTTCGTTGCAAAAAAATCCTCTCTAAACGGATTGTATTTGCAAGGCCTGCAACTTACCGATGATCAGTTCCAGCAGATCTATCAACCTTCGATTGTCGGATGGGATCTGGCGGACAATCAGCTTACAGATTCTGGAGTCCAAGCCATTTGGGGAAATGCCAATGTCACTTTGCTGAACCTAGCCAGAAACCCGATCACCGTAGCGGCGTTGGATCCTAAGAATCGTAAAGGCAATAGACTCAACTTGAAAGCCATCGATACTCCATTGGATGACGCGACCGCAGCTCAATTGGTCGCGGCCGGCGCCATTAGCTCTCTAACTGTTGGCAAAGGAACTCAAATGACTGTTGCTGGCCTAGAAAGCACTATAAGTGCGGGTGTCGCCATTGGCTTGCGGCCGG
This sequence comes from Planctomycetota bacterium, assembly GCA_963204965.1. Taxonomy (GTDB): domain Bacteria; phylum Planctomycetota; class Planctomycetia; order Pirellulales; family Pirellulaceae; genus Aureliella. The sequence goes on from CAUJKA010000261.1 coordinate 42,614, forward strand.
GAAGTTTTTCCGAAGAGCAGCTTGCTACGATCTCACCAATTTTCAGCCGCCAGTTGTTTGGAATTTCTGATGACAATATACGTGGCGAATTCCTATTGCATTGGACAAGTCGCCCAACATCATTGGCCGTAATAAGTGCGTCGATCACTGATCGCGAGATCATTCGTTGGGCGGATTTGGATTGGACGCTCGAACATCTACACTTGGAAGGACAGGGGTTAACGGACCAATGTCTACCGGCAATCAGGAAACTAGATCCTGCAAACTTCTCTTTCACCAATACCAAGTTCACTGCTCAGGGTTTGTACAGTCAGGGCCCTTCGCGGGCAATTCTCTCCATCCATGCTACGGACTTTACTCCGCAAGAAATTAGGTTGCTTAAGCAACGCTATCACCAGGTCCGAGTCTTGTTTGCTATTCCTGAGAAACTCAAGGACTAAATGTTTGTATTGATCGAGCCTAGTGTTGTCGACTCGCTAACTCAACCTTCTAACCGCGAACGAAGGGAAGCCTACGATTGTCTTGCATCGGACTTCTTGCCGTCTGTGGGCTTGTCGTCAGCCGGCTTGTCACTCGTGGGCTTGTCGTCAGTAGGCTTCACCTCTGTCGGCTTAGTTTCTGCTGGTTTGGCGTCCCCTGGCTTAGCTGGATCTGCCTTGCTGTCAGCTGCTGCAGCTTCTTTCTTTTCGGCTTTGGGATTCAGTACTTGAAGCACGAGCCGAACGGGTGTGCCTTGCTTGGGAATGTTGGCTGTGTAGGCGACAAACAAAAGGCCAGCGTTCGCTTGTGTGCTCTTTACGGGGATATCCAGCGCGGCAGATGAGAAGTTGGAAACGCAGATCAAATCACCGGACTCGGCGTTGTAAGTCTTCTGCTTTGTTTCAGGGTCTTCCCAAAACCCACTGCCTGCAAAGACCCAGTTGGGTTCGAGGCATTTATCTTTGCCGCTTAAATCGCGAACCCATTTGCGCGCGTCGATATTCTGTGGCTTGCCTTCTGCGTCTTTCCAATAGGCTTGAATCTGGATCTCACTGCCGGTTGGAGGCGAGTACTCTGGCTCCCACTTCGCGGGTTTGCCGGTTTCCGCACCAACTGCCAGGAGACCAGCGTGTACTGTAATGGATCGAGCAAACAAGGCGACGACCGATTCGTGCTCCTTGGTAAATGCCGGGCAGGCGAACAGCTCCAACTGGCCTTCTTGCAACGCAATATATCCGTCTACAATCAGTCGATTCTTCTTCCGATCAACCCATACACGTTCTTTGGGAGTAAGACGGACGGCGGTGTCCGGAGGGTTGCCGAACGTTTTTTCCACAGCGGCCAGCAGCTCTTCGCGCCCATCCCATTGGCTTCTTGCGATTCCTGGGAAGCAGCTGAAAATCAAAAGTGTCAGTAGAAAAAGGCGTTGCTTGCAAAGTGAGGCGACCATTTTGGAGAATCTCCGATTAAATTCGTAGCCACAAAGTGGGCGAGTTTGACACTTTCGAGACCGTAACGAAAATAGCTCGACTTCGGTCATTGTATCGAACTAGTTGAATTGGTGGAAACCGAATTGCGATACACGCAAGTGCAGCCCCCAATTCAATGCGCAACTACCGTGCAGGCTTTGCTTGACAGCAGGACTGTGCGGAATGTAAGAAATTCATTTTTTGAGATAGACGAAAGCGAAGCGGTCAGAATGGACTGGATTGACTCGGAACAGACCACAAAACAAAGCAAATCCTCGAAGGGAAAGCGGTCTGGCAAAGTTCGCAAGGGCTTTAATCTACAGAAGCAACTTTCAGTAACGTTGGCACAGCCACAAGATGTTTGGGCTTCGGCCTTTGAACATTCGTTAGCTGCTGTTAGTTGGCCAAAGAACTGTGATGCGGAAGCCAGCTTTTTGTTCTCGACCTTGATTTTGGAACAAGCCGAAGTGCTGGTGCGAGCGGGCTACAGTGCTCGAACATTAGCCGACTACGTTCCAACGAAGTCTGACGACGAAAAAGACCGAATCTCCGAAGTCAGCGCACTCATGCACGAGCCGCTGGAGATTCGCGTTCGAAAATGGCTCGACGAGGCGGACGCATATCCGCACGCCGCGCTAGGCATCATCGCCACCATTTGGCAACTGCCCGAACACGCTCGTCGAAGCGATGCCGATTGGCTCGGGCCTTGGATGGAAGCCGTCGTGAATCGCGCGGCCGAGTATCAGCAACAGCAGGAAGACTGCTTGTTGAGCAATCTAGTCTTCCACTGCGAACTACCGCTTCTGTTTGGATTGCTAACCGCCACGACTCGTTCCGTCGCTCAGACCAATGCAAGCCGCGCGATGGATGACTTAGCTGAGTACCTCGAGAACAGCGAAGATCACATTGGAGCTTGGTTGGCTCATGGTGCAACCTATCTTCGAGCCTGCCTTGCCAGCGTGTTCCGTAGTCGAATCATTGCGGACCATTTGGGACTTAGAAAGTGGTATCCGCCTCAAAAGAAGTCGTTGACAACTTTGTTGGGGCACGCGGCTCGTTGGGCGCGCGAAGATGGAACTCAACTGCTTGCCAAAGGCCAAGACGCAAGCGCCGCCAAACCGATGTGGAACGCACTCAGCAAACAAGCATCGGTTTCTAAGGCCATCAATCACGCGATGGTGCTTTCCGGATTGATAGATGGACGACGTTCGGAAGCCAAGGTTCGTTGTGACTCGCGGCTGCCTAAGGCTACCGGTCACGACGAGGATGCGAGCTGCGCAGTCATGTTGCGTGGTTGGCAGCATCGCGGACCGCGAGTCGCTGTCGACTTTTCCGAAGCGACCATGTTGTTGGATGCAACTGGTTCTAAGGGTGCTCCGGTGCTCAGCGGAGAATGGACAGCTGGTGTTGAATTGGATGGACAATCGCAACTGCAATTGGCTGGCTGGGAACAACTGTGCTGGTACTCCGATGACGATGTCGACTATCTAGAAGTCGAAGCTAAGTTTGGCGAGCATGCCAAGCTGCAACGACAGATCGTCTTCATGCGCGACCATCGCTTGCTTCTAACCGCCGATGCGCTGTTGTGCGATAAGGATGGGAACTGGACGATGAACTCCCAGATCCACCTCGCCAACAAGGTGCAAATGAATGTTGTTGGCAAGAACACCGAAGGTCGCTTGACCAGTGACAAGGTCGAATCGCTGGCGTTGCCGCTGTATTTGCCTGAATGGAAAACAGCTTTATCGACTGGCACGTTTTCTGCCAAGGGAAATGCGATCGCGGTAAGCAACAGTTGCTCGGGTCTGCGACGATTGTACTCCCCAGTGCTGTTCAGTCTTTGCAATCGTCACGGCAAGTCTCCTTACACTTGGCGGCAGTTGACTGTCGCCGAAGATCTGAAGATCGTTGGACGCGACCAGGCAGTAGCCTATCGAGCCCAAATAGCAGACGAGCAGTATGTCTTCTATCGCAATTTGGCCACCGTTCGTCGTCGTTCGTTCTTGGGAGTGCACGCACTTTGCGAGTTCTTCGCCGGCAGCTTCGACAAAGAAACCGGCGAAGCAGACACACTCGTCGAAGTTGAAATGAACAAGTAGAGATCGACTTGGACAGCCCATTGGACTTTTCAATGGGCTGATTTCGTTTAACGGCAAGCCGCAGGCGACTGCTTCTTGAATAGCGAAGATCTGTACTACTTCGTTTAATGGCAAGCCGCAGGCAATCGATGAGCGTCCAAGCCGAAGAACAGTCGCCTCCGGCTTGCCGTTAAACAAAATCCCTTCGAAGCTGAACTGCCGCCTAGGGCTTGCCGTTAT
>CAUJKA010000262.1 GCA_963204965.1 Planctomycetota bacterium
TGGATAAAGACCCGCAAAAGCGACCGCCTACCGCGCTGGTTGTAGGCAATCGACTCAAGTCGGTACAACAAGCACTCAAAGGCAAACCATCGATTACAGGCGATACCAAAGTGCCGTTGCCAACTCCCGATAAAAGTGCACCGCTAACAAGTTCAACAGCCGTTGGAAAAAAACTCACTTCGCTAGACATGGAAGAAGAGGTTCACCTAACCAAGGATGAACTATCCGACTTAGTCAGTAAAGACTCCGCCACCAAACAGTCAGATGACACGCACGAACAGCAAACACTTGTCGCGTCGCCAAGCATGCTTCGGCGATCCATACTGACTGGCAAGGAAAATCCGCACGACAGCGAACTTTCGAGTGAACACATCGCTGGCCCTGAGACGCATCGCGGTCGTAGCGGAGTTACCAATCCCTCCGTGATGACCAGCGGCGGCCCCAGCCACTATACTCCTGTATCGGAGAGCGATCCGAAGAGCTTTACCATCGCAGCCTCACCCACGCACGATTCTGAACACTGGGATTGGGGACAAATACTCTCGATTGCCGGCATGGTCCTAGCGTTAGTCGGAAGCGTCGCCTTGGTCTGGTGGAAACTGCAACCGCGTTCGGCCGAGGAAATTTATGCTCAGATCACCTCTGAGGTTGATTCAGGGGATGATGCCAGACTGTTAGGATCGAGTGACCTAGTTGATGAATTTCTCGCTCGATTTCCAGATGACGAACGCTCTGAGGACATCAAGGCTCTCAAAGACGAAGCCGATTTGATACGGCGAGTCAAAATCTTGCAACGCAAAGCGGCTCGTTCCGGTGGAGTCAATGAACTGAGCGCCGCCGAGCAAGCTTTCTTAGATGCTATCCAAGCAAGGAACGAGGATTTTCAGTTAGGACAACTCAAACTCGCTGCGATGATCAGCCTGTTTTCGATGGACGGCAATCTTGATCGGAATGATGCAAGGTTGCTGGAACTGGCTCAGTATGCCAAGAATGCAGGTTCGGCTGTCAAGATCGCCAACGATCCCTTAGCCAAAGCACAGTTGGAAGGCATGATACAAAATGCTGAGTTAGCCATGTCATCCGAAAATCTAAAGCGGTTCTACAACAACGTTCTGATGCTCTACGCAGACAAAGCCTGGGCGAAAGACCAGATCATTCGCATTCGCAAAAAGCTGGAAACGGAGCAGTAGTTTGGCTATCAAGCTTCTGTGTTGTACAGGTTCCTTGGATGGTGGCGGAAGCGAACGTCAACTTTGGCAATTGGCCGTGAATTTGCCTCAAGATCAGTTCGCGACTCAGCTTTACTTGATCTACAAACGTGGACCGTTTCTACAGCAACTTCCTTCAAGCTTACCGGTACATGCCTTTAGCGACTTGAGTTTTCACAGCCGCATTCCCGGCGGATATCACCGCTCGCAGGTAGAGCACTTGAGTTCCGTCCTCCGCCAACAGCAGATCGATGTTGTCTACGATCGAACCTATCACATGACACTAGTCACCAGTCCGGCGTGTAGCCGAGTCAAAGTGCCGCGAGTGTCGGTGATCGTCAGCCCACCCAGCCAGGACTTTGCTAAGAGCAACGAACGATTTAAGTGGTTCAAATATCGCATCCTCCGCAACGCCTATAACGATCCTCGCTCGCGCGTCATAGCAGTAAGTAGCGCAGTGGCCGATGATGCGGCGGCGTATTTCAGAATTCCTCGCGATCGATTTCAAGTTGTTCCTAGCCCCGTCCATATCGACGCTGTGCGTGAAGCTGCAAATCAGCCGCTGGCGAGCGATTCGGCAAACAACCAAGATGCACAGAAGAAACTCAGAGTTGTCGTGATTGCTCGATTGACCTCCGAGAAAGGTCATGCGTTGATGATTGATGTGGCCCGCGCGTGGGATCTGTTACGAGCTAGCCCAGCTTGGCGTCCGATCCAAATCGACTTCATCGGTGATGGTCCACTTTGGGCTTCGCTCAAGCAACAGGTCGCCCAAGATCAACTTAGAGACCACATCCGCTTTCATGGCTTTCAGTCCAATCCCTATCCCTGGATTCAGCAAGCGGATGTCGTATGCATTCCAAGTCTCTACGAAGGCCTGCCTAATGTTGCTCTCGAGGCGATGGCCCTTGAAAAACCTGTGATCGCCACTGATTGCAGCTCGTCACTGCAAACGCTGTTCGGATCCAACCAGGAAAGAGGTGCACTGGTTCCAATCGGCGATGCGGAGAATATGTCCAAGGAACTACTTAACCATCTAGAGCATCCAGAACTATCCGCAGAACGTTGTCAGAATGCACTCGAGTGGATCGAGCAAAATCACAGCTTACGTCCTTGGCTTGAAAACATGATGCAACTATTCCGCGAGGTTTGCTCCTGCGACTCCCGCTAAACTTTGCCAGAAATCGTTTAACGGCAAGCCGCAGGCGACTGCTTCTCCGACGCTCAATACTTTCTCCGTCGCTCAATACTCGCAGCGTTATCCAAAACTGCGATTGAGAAATTGTTTAACGGCAAGCCGCAGGCGACTGCTTTACGGGTTTCATCGTCGCTAGAAATCTAGAGTTCGAAGAATAGCAGCAAGAGCAACAGAAGAAGAAGAAGAAGAAGAAGAAGAAGAAGAAGACACAGTCGCCTACGGCTTGCCGTTAAACACCGTTGCCCGTCCGAATCGCGTGGCCTAGGCCATACGCCCGCCATTCAAGATTTGCCCATTCGCTGGTCTTTCGTCTAGATGATCTACTATAAAACCCACAAGTAACTAAACTGTAATCTTCAAACCAACAACTTACGGCTCAACATTATCTTGGAGCGTTGGGAGAACCTTGCGACTTAATTCTCTCATACTGAGTGCGATGACCGAAGAAACAGAAAAAACCGAACTAGCGCTCAACGTTTTTGGTCTATCGATGGATCAACTGCAGGGGCAACTCACGTCGCTTGAACCAGATTCCAAAGTACGAATCACGGGTGCGTCGGAAGCCATGTCGGGACTGCTTGCGGGACTGGATCTGTCTTTGGAACTTGCCATTCAAGGCAACGTCGGTCAATTTGCGTTCATGGCATCGCGTCGAACTGTGATCGACGTATTCGGAAATGCCGGGGGTAGCTGTGGGCATTCACTTCAATCGGGCAGTATTCTCGTTCGCGGAGAGAGTGGTAACTATTTGGCGGCTTACGCCCTCGGTGGATACATTGCCGTTCACGGTCGCGCGGGAGACTACGCGGCCTATGGTCTTAGCGGCGCGGATATCTTGGTTCGAAGTCGATGCGGCGATGGGGCAGGGGCTCAGATGCGTTCAGGCACTCTAGTTCTAGGCAACGGCTGCGGCGAGCAATTAGGCCAAGGGATGACGGGCGGAACAATTTATGTTCGAGGCGAAGTTGGCTCAGTGGCCGAAGGCGTTCAAGCCGGTCGCTTGAAAGATTCGGACACGATTCGACTGAGCTTGATGTTGGTGCGAGCCGGAATCAAAACTACCTTCGAGAAATTCCAAGTCTTTCGTGCTCGAGGGGACAGAGGCTAAGTTCATGAGCTTTCTAGATGAGTTAGTGTTTGTTCCTGCAAAGATGAACCCACTGAGTCCGTCAGCACGACCTTCGTCGGCTAGCGTCGTGTTCGGGCCACGCGGCGGAGTTCGACCTGTTCAAGCCCAAGCACCCTGGATCGTTGGCCAAACACTTCCACCACAAACGGGTTCGCAATGGGTCGACCTGTGTACAAGACTCAGCCAACGTGGCCTAGTACTCGACTGCCCTGCCGACGCACTGGAAAAAGTTCCAGTCTCTTCCATTCCACGACGGCTGTTTCAGCAGCGAGTCAACTCGGCTCTAGACATGCCCAACCTTCAATCAGCAGATATTGTCGAAGTCACGTGTCAGTCAGCTTCGCGCGCCGTTTGGGGATGGCCTCCTGAAATAGAATCCTCTTCCAACCTAAGCAATTGGCTTTCGGCCATTCGACGTGTCGTTGGAAGTCAAACTCCAATCGGTCTGGGCCTGAACGTAGGTTGCGATGATCAAGCAATTCAATCAGCCTGTGATGCCGAGGCAGACTTTCTTGCAATCCATGCAGGTACTTCGATCGAACTGCTCGCTGATACCCTGGGAAGGATTCGAGCACTACGAAATCAATCCACGAATAACCTGACCATCATTGTTCGAACCAGTAGCAAGTCCATCGAACACTTGCTCAAGATTTTGGCCTTGGGAGCGTCCGCAGTAACCATCGATGGATACCTGAGCGATTTGTGGCAGGCGACAGGAAGTTCGATGAGCAGCTTTTTGGGCACACGACTTCCCACTACGACCACTGCAGGTCCATGTCCTATCGCCGAGCGCATGGACTCGATTCAACAAAAGCTAAGTGAACTGTTGGCGTCAACTGCGTCAAACAATCTGAACGACCTTGGACAATCGTTACGGGCGCTAACTCCCCGAGCTTCGCAGATCGCCGCCCTTCCGATGCTTGGTGCAAGCAGCACTTGATCAAGAACTCGATTTTCGAAAGCCATCCGAAATCGCTTTAATGAAACGGGCAAAAAGAAAATGCCCGATGAAATTGACCATGCCTTCGGTGTCCAATCAACCGGGCATCCCCGGCGGAACCTCTATCTCCCGACCAACCGCCCCATCATTTCGCGCTGGAAGTCTGTGAACTTAGTCAACGGGCCCAACGAAGGAATGAAATCGAGCGTCGTATATGGTCGTACCGAAGATAAGTGATTGGCGGCGACGGGAATCAGTCGGTGAACTCCTGCGCTCGATGCCAAGCGCTGAACGCGGGGCACATGATAAGCGCTACTGAGGATGCCGATGCGCCCGTCAGGCCATTCACCAACAACCGATTTCAAGTTGCTAATCTCTTCAAACGTTGTTTTGCCAGGCAGTGTAGAAACTAAGTCTTCCGAGATTCCCAATTTCGTCCAAATCTCAACCGCTTGGTCGGCAGTTTCATCACCCGTGGCTAACAACTTGCGGGCATGTCCTTGGCTGATCAGCTGAGCAGCAAAGACAAGTCGATCTCCTGCTGCGGAAACCTCCGCGCGATGTGGACCGGCTTGTGTACCACCGCCAAACACAACCAACAGATCTAAGGGTGGATCTACATCGGGTTGAAACTCACCCTCAAGCGGCGTCTCAACAAAACGGAAGCAGAAATCCGGAAGTGGTGAAGTCGTAATGAGCGAAACCACTAGCACGGCTGTCGTCAAAAGACAACGAACCAATTTCGTGGCTGAACGCAACCAGCTAAGCAAGGTCGCGCAAGTGAGATTCAACCAAACGAAACCCACGGGCAAGAAAAGTCCAGTCAGCGCTTTCTCGGCGCCGAACTTACCATCAAACGCATAGGCAACCAAAGCGAACAAAACGACGACCGCGAACATCGACAACGCGTAAATTCGCCAAAGTCTCGACCGCTTGGGACAGTCCTCTTCGCAGTCCTCTTCAGGACATGATCCTGCGTTCATCCTGGACAGCACCACTACAATTTTGGCACAGGGCGTTTTGGCGGCGGTGGCGCGAGCATTCTAGCTTGATCATCGCGCGGCATGGGCGGATTATTATTGGGCGGTGGATTGTTGTTTCGCGGTGGTGGAGGATTGAGATCGGTGTATTCCTCTGTCCATTTCCATCCGATCGGATTTCGAAGTTCTCGTTCTGCCAATAGACCCCAAGGTGTTCCCTTATGTTTTTCGGCGACATCCTTGAGAAGCTGGACTGCAGTTTGTCCTTCCTTTTCTAACTTACTACCAACGCTAATTTCGTTGGCTGGTCTTAGAACCCAAGTGTTGTTCTTTTCTTTCTCGAACTTCATACCGCGTTTGGCCTTGGCCAACATCAAGTTATAAGTCTCAGCGCGAACTTTGTGCGACATGACGGTTCCCAACGACAGATCGAAACTGGCGATCCATCGTGCTGACACTTCGTTGTTGCGATGCTGTTCACCCTGCTTGAGGACTTCGGTCAATTGCAACAACGCGGGCTCGACACGAGCAGGGGCGCGTTGAGCCTCGGACAAAAGATTCACAAAAGCGGCGTCTTCTCGCTTGATGAATCTCATCGTTGGATCGGTCAAAACATCGGCTCGTGGCATGCGGGCGGCATTGATCAACACTCGTCGAAGCGGACTTTTTTCGACCAGCTTCATGTATTCGGCAGTGGTGACATAATCTGGCCGATACTTGGCCATCACCTCAGGATCAAAAAAGTACTGGATGTCCGAAGCAAAAGCTTCCACTTCCTCGCGGCGAACTCGTGATCCAACCCGGCGATTGGGGTGAATCGTAAAGTAGATCCCGCCCGTCTCATAAGCCAGTCGCGAAAGCGCGTAGGGACCAAAACCGGAATCGATCACCGGTTCGTCAAAGTAGTTGTCGCGGAATCCAACACGAACTCGTTCTGGAAATATGGATTCGGGACCTTGGTCAACTTCTGCCCATTGCGGCGTTTGATCAAACTTGGGGTCTGGGTCAACATACTTCACAAAGGTAATATCGCGTCCAAATGGTGCGGGGACTCCCAAGACATAAACGGGGATTGCGTACTTCACGCACTCGCCAATCGTCTTGTCCAAACCATTGACATCGTCACCACGTTCGTCGGTAACGATCACGAACATCACATTGCGAGCGTCGCCCTTACCAGACCTGGAACTGCGGTAGCCTTTAAACTTCTCGATACCTGCGTAGACAGCGCTAAAGACTCGCTCGATTCCGTCGGGATCGTTTTCAATTGAATCAATCGCTTCGGTAATCTCGCTGAGGTCTGCAGTGGGCTTGGGAGTTAGAAGGTGAACTTGTTTACCGAAAGCAAACACTGCAGTCAGCAATTGTTCGTCTGCAAGTTTCTTCCCTTGTTCCTCGCGCATTTGAGCAACGATGCCCAACTCTTCGTAGATTCGATCAAAGCGTTTGCGAATGTCATCGCGTTGACGAGTCAAACTACCGCTCTGATCAAAGAACCAAACCACTAACGTCGGACTCTCTTCCATCGACCGGAGAATTTCGTAGGTCACGCGATCGACGGCTCCATCGACTCCAGATTCACCAACGCCCGTCATTCCTTTGACGACAATTGGATTGCGAACTAAGCCAACCGGCTGTTCCAGTGTATTGTTGATTGAGAACTGAGCATCTTTGACGGGCTCATGATCAGTAGGTGAGGGAATCTCGGAGAGGTCGGCCAGTACGGGAGCCATGCTGAGCGCCATGGACACATCACGTGAGTCGCTGTTAGCGCCAACCTCGACGGACATCTCGTCTGAGGCAGCCACTTGATCGACCAGTTTGAACTCATCCACTTCGTGCTCTGCCGTAGGTGAAGCCACCAAAAGCAGTTCCGGCTTGAAGTGCATGATTACGGGAACGATTGCCAATCCCACAATCAGTACGAGGTGAAACATCAAGCTAATCAAGAATGCTTGCGAGTCGGTATCAAACCAACTGGAGGCATCGCGATCCGAAGAATCCTCAGCGATCGAAGAGGTCGGCTCCAAAGAGCTTGCCTCGACCGACGCCGTCTCTTGATCGAAAATATCAGTTTCAAGCCGTTTGAGCATCTGAAGTTCCTAACACCGCGTTGAGTCGCCGTGCCGATGCAGTTTGGAAAAGTAGGTGATACTGGCCGCAAATTAAGTCGTAGCTGCCACAACAGCCATTACCTGAGTCTAACAACAAATGGTAACTAAATCGATAGCTTTACCCATCTAATGTGGGGGAACCATTGGCAAACTGCGGATAATTCTAGCCCCAAAGGCGAGGGTGCTAGTGCTTTTCCGGCATTACCGTTCCTGATCAGAGCGTCCTTGGGCGCGGTTAGTACTCGACAGAAAATACCCATGCTCCAAGCCAGAAACAAAAACGCACCTGTAGTTTGCCCTACAGGTGCGTTGAGAAAGACATTTCCGAGGTTCACCCGGGCTAACCGTTAGCTTCCCGAGTCAGAACTATCGGTTAGTAACGGTAGTGATCCGACTTGTAAGGACCTTCAACTGGCACGCCGATGTAGTCCGCTTGATCCTTGGTCAGCTTGGTCAACTTGACCCCCAGCTTTTCCAAGTGCAATCGAGCTACTTCTTCGTCCAACTTCTTGGGAAGCATGTAAACGCGATTTCCGTACTCGCCTGAATCACGCTTGGACCACAGCTCCAACTGAGCCAGAACTTGGTTGGTGAAGCTTGTGCTCATTACGAAGCTTGGGTGACCTGTTGCACAACCCAAATTCAACAAGCGACCTTCTGCAAGAATCAGAACGCTCTTGCCAGTCTTCTTGAAGACGAATTGGTCGTATTGAGGCTTGATGTTGATGCGCTCAACTTCACCGCTCTTAACCAGCTTGTACAAGCCAGCCATGTCGATTTCGTTGTCGAAGTGACCGATGTTGCCGATGATGGCCTTGTCCTTCATCGCCTTCATGTGTTCGACAGTGATGATGTCCTTGTTACCGGTTGTGGTTACAAAGAAATCAGCAATTGCCAAAGCGTCTTCGATTGGCTTGACTTCGTATCCTTCCATCACTGCTTGCAACGCGCAGATAGGGTCGATCTCAGTTACGATAACTCGGCAACCTTGACCGCGAAGTGATTGACAGCTTCCCTTACCGACTTCGCCGTAACCACAGACGACAGCGACCTTACCGCCCATCATCACGTCAGTCGCTCGGTTCAGTCCATCGACAAGCGAGTGACGGCAACCGTAGCTGTTGTCGAACTTGCTCTTGGTTACTGAATCGTTGACGTTGATTGCTGGGAAAAGAAGTGTGCCAGCGCGTTCCATTTCGTACAAACGAGCAACACCGGTGGTGGTCTCTTCGCTCACTCCGCGAATTGCCTTGGCCATTGCTGTCCACTTGCCTGGATTAGCAGCCAATTCATCGCGAAGCAGTTGCAGAACAACGCCCCACTCTTCAGGTTCCTTGTCTGCATCAAAGTCAGGTACAACGCCAGCGGCTTCGTACTCAAGACCCTTGTGGATCAGCATGGTCGCGTCGCCACCATCGTCAACGATCATCTCAGGACCGGAACCATCTGGCCATGTGATCGCTTCGTTGGTGCACCACCAATACTCTTCCAGTGTCTCGCCTTTCCAAGCGTAGACAGGCGTTCCAATTGGGTTTTCCAAAGATCCGCCACGACCGACAACTACTGCCGCAGCAGCACTGTCTTGAGTCGAGAAGATGTTGCAGCTAACCCAGCGAACATCAGCGCCAAGGTCAACCAAAGTTTCAATCAATACAGCGGTTTGAACGGTCATGTGCAGGCTGCCCATGATCTTCACACCCTTCAGCGGCTTCTTGGCTCCAAAGCGGCCGCGCAATGCCATCAGTCCTGGCATCTCTTCTTCAGCCAGCATGATCTCCTTGCGACCAAGGTCGACCAGCGCTAACGCTTCTTCTCGCTTGCCATCGGCTAGCAGGTCGAAAGCTCGGACCTTAAATGCCAGTCGTTGTTCAGTTGATGTAGCAACTGCACTCATCAAGATTCTCCTTTGAGAGTTTCCAAAAATGCAACACAGCCAATCGAATGTCGTTTGACCTGTGTCTAGTTCTCTAACGTTAAAATTGTTTTCAATGTCGCTGACACACCGCAGCAAAAAGGGCGGGCCCCTTTGCGGTGCGATCAGGCGGTAACGGAATGTATTTGCTCAGGCCTAAGCCAGCTTGAGCCAACCAACTTTCTAATTCATGGCGATCAGTGCCCAAACGAACGTGTCCCATCTCCTGCCGATATGCTGCACGGTCATGCGGCAACAGATCCACCAACACCAATGACTTCCCCGGCTTGAGGACTCGACACGATTCAGCCAGGACTTCTATTGGGTTGTGGATGTATGGTAGGACTAACACCAACCAAGCTGCATCAAAATGGCAATCTTCCAAAGGCAACTCGGTTAAGTGCGACTGAACAAATCGAATATTCTCCAGACCATTCAACCTTTGTTTAGCGGCAGTGAGCATCGCAGATGAGTTATCCACTGCGACGACTTGCTGTACATACGGAGCTACCAATTGAGCCAGTGGAGCTGATCCGCAACCAAGCTCTACTACCTTTGCATCTGCACCCAACGTGGCGGCTAAAACAAAGGCATCCAACTGAGATCCGAACAGTTCGATTCGCATTCGATCCCATTGCTCGGCAGCCGAACTAAAAAAGGCTTCGCTCCTCGATCTCTCCGTCAGAATCTGTCCCAACCGAGACAAGTCTTGCGTCGAGGTGGCGGACGTTTCCTGCTGCTTCGAGACCCAACTCCACAACTGTTGGCGATCCAGGCTCCAATCGCCTTCGGTCAAGGAGTAAAGTTGGTTTGTTCCTTCGCGACGATTGCCGACCCAACCGTCTCCGCTTAATACCTTAAGATGGCGACTGACGGTGCTTTGCGGCAATTGCAATACAGCGCACATTTCACCGACGGATAGCTCCTCGCGGTTCAAAATGGCCAGCAAACGCACCCGTGTGGGGTCCGCCAGCGTTTGAAGCCACTCTAAAGAGCTATTCATCATTCAGGTAAAATCCTTCAGCAATCCAAAGCGTCCATCCGTTCATCCGGATAAGTGAATTATTGTACGTTCACGACAATAGGTCAAGGCATTTTTAACGGTCAAAAGCGATAGCCAAACTCTACAGAGGGGGTTTTACAACGCTTTTCCGAATTGGGCGCACAGAAGAGTATAGAATATTGCCCGCCCAGAAGACGTCCCGCCTGCCTCGCCTAGCCAACTTAATCCCACCCAAACCGAGACTCGTATGCCAATCTGTTCCATCTGTTTTCGTTTGACGATCTTGCTTCTAACCTTCACGGCTGCGTCGCTAACAGCTTCATCCAACAGCGTCGCTCAGCAATGGGGACGTTTTCGAGGCCCACATGGCAACGGGGTGGTCGATTGTCCGATTGCCAAGAATTGGAGCGAGACGAAAAACGTCACATGGAAAGCAGAAGTTCCCGGCCGTGGTCATTCGTCACCGCTGGTTGGCGACGGAAAGGTCTGGCTCACCACTGGTATCACCACTGCATTGACCGCCGAGCAAAAAACCGAAAAGCTCTCGAAGCTAAAAGACCCCAACGGACTAGAACTCGTTGGCAAACTATCGCAACGAGTAATGGCCTATGATTTCCAAAGAGGAAGAGTGCTGCACGATATTGAACTCTTCCAAACCGACTCGCCAGAACCCATTCACCTTACCAATACCTACGCATCACCCACACCGGTTCTACACAATGGGCGACTCTATGCGCACTTCGGCACGTACGGAACGGCTTGCATCGATGCTTCCAACGGAAATGTCATTTGGCGATTCAATGATCTCAAGGTCGATCATCAAAATGGACCGGGGAGTTCGCCAATTGTTTGGGAAGATCTTCTAATCATTCATTTTGATGGTACGGATCGACAGTGTATCGTAGCGTTGAAACTTGACGACGGATCGTTGGCGTGGCGCACCGATCGCTCGGGTGAGATGCACCCAACACCCGAATTGCAAAAAGCGTACTGCACTCCAACGGTTGTGAAGTCCGAGCGCGGCTGGGAATTGATCTCACCGGCGGCTAATTGGGTCTACGGTTACGACCCGCGCGATGGTAGCGAACTCTGGAAAGCTCACTACGGCGAACTCGGCTTCTCCACCGTTCCATGTCCAATCGTGGGACATGGAATGGCTTTTGTTTGTACGAGTTTTATGAAGTCGCGATTGTTGGCGGTTCGCTATGGCGGTCAAGGCGATGTCACCAATTCTCATATCGTCTGGAAATCCGACAGTAACATTTCACAAAAACCCTCCTTGGCTCTCGTCAATGATTCCATCTTTGTCATCAGCGATGCGGGCATTCTAACTTGCTTGGACGCAATGACTGGCGAAGAGATTTATCGTCAACGCATTGGTGGCAAGTATGCTGCGTCACCTTTGATCGTTGGAGATCTGATTTATTTCTTCAGCCAAGAGGGAAAGACCACCATCGTACAAGCGGGAAAAGAGTATAAAGAAATCGCCGTTAATGAATTGGATGGCGCAATAAACGCTTCGCCAGCCGCAGCGGACAATGTCCTGCTGATTCGTTCCGACACGCATCTTTATCGTATTGATGCCGAGAAAGATGTCGGCAAGTAATGATTCTTCAATCGTGAGAAACAACTCCTGCGAAGAGTTAGGTCCATCAACTTATATGAGAAAGTAAGTCTGGGTTCTAGCAATGCAAAACGTCCAACAATTGCTCGACGAACTTGGAAGCCCGCCAACGGAAGTCTGTCTGGATTGGGCTTGGCAGTTAATCGATCTGAGCGAACGACCTGATTGCCCTCAATCGTTCAATTGGTCCGATCTACAGATTTCAAGGCAAGGATCGTTAGAGATTTCGCTTCAGACCATTCCACATCATCGAGACACAACTTCGACTACCAACGATACGCACGAGCTGATTCGTCGCTTACTGCAATGGGCAGGATTGGATGATAGTGAACTCTCCAGCGTCGATACATTGGACGCATGTCGATCGGCGCTTGAGTCACTGACGGGTCAGTGTGTCAATGGTCAAACGCGATCGAAAACACTTCCTCTCAATTCACGCTCCGTGGAAAAGCGAGAGGCACTTTCGACAGGATCTGCGAATTCGACCGTAGATGCTGGAATTGCCCAACAGGAACAAGCCAGGTTGCTTGACCTCGCTGAAGAAAGCTCGAATCAACTCAAGACAATCGCCTTCGATAACTCATCGACGCAACAAAGTTCCATCGAGCGTCCGTCGAAGCAAACTGCAAAGGCGAAGTCACGAAACTTCAACAATCGGCGGTTGCTCCTTGCCGGGGGTAGCGCCGCTGTAGTGATTGTAGTAACCGCTGCTTACTTGGTAATGGGCCCAGGCAATTCGAAGTCA
>CAUJKA010000263.1 GCA_963204965.1 Planctomycetota bacterium
AACCACCTCATCAATTGGAGGGTTCAACTTGAAATTTGGATCGGTAAGCCAAGCCTTGAAACTTGTTTGGCAAAGTCGCTGTGCATGGCTGGGAGCAATTGAAGTGAACCCATTAATCAGGGCGTCTCCGAGTGTTTTTACGGCTATTTCTTTGCAAATCGTTTCCAGTAGTTCGCTACTCGCTCTATTACTGTTGAGTTCCTGGAAACACCTGTACATCGTGTTGGAATCATCCGATGTATTCACGCCGAGACGCCACAAAATAACTCGCACGACAAGATCTTCGTCCATAGTACTCATGAATTATCAAGCCTACGGAACGATTTGTATTTGGGGAGGTGGTGGTGGAAGATTGATTGGAGCGGCATCACCGACCGCAGCGGTCACGCTTTGAGACGTAGTTTTAATAGAGCTAGAAACCCACTTGAAAAACGCTCGCAACGAATCTGGCTGTAAGTTCGAAATCTCAACTACCGTCTCCGTGACTCGCTTAAGCAACTGTGAATCCGCTCCAGCACCTGCTGCACATGCAATAATGTTTCCTAGCTTCTTTTGTTTCAGTCGGTCAGCCGCCATTTCCCAACTATCAGTTGGCTGACCGTCAGTCATCAAGAAAACAAGTGGCTTCCAATCACCTTTTTGCGTGGGCGAGCTTTTTCGAACTTCGTTATCCAGGCACTGTTCAAGTAGCCCCAACGCAGCTCCCAACGAAGTACTTCCGTTAGCATCTAGCATTGGCTCCTGAAACATCATCAGCTCCGTTAATGGGGAAAGCTGTTGTGCGCTACTTGAAAAAGTTATCACCGACAGGAAAGCGGTTTCAAGTGCTTGTGGGTTGCCGCGAAGATCGGAAATCAACATTCGGACGCCTTGCCGAACGGCTTCGATTGGCTCGCCCGACATTGACCCCGAGCAATCTAGTAGCAAATAAACTGGTAATCGACGACCTTCCGACATTTCAAACCTCGACTTGTTTGTCAATAGTAAGGGAGAAGACTGCTGTTAGCCCTGCGACCGCTGAATATCAAAGTTTCCATTGCCACCGAATGATAGTTCAGCACTACATTTTGGACAAACTACAGGTGAATCGTTCGTTGGGGAATCACAGAAAATTGCGCCACAAGGACAGACCGCTGCAATTTGATTGTGACAGTGCGGACATTCGGGCACTCCATCGAGCATCGAAGAGTTCACTGGTGGCAATGCATCCGAATCACCGTCTTCGAGATTCTCCAATGGATGAGAGCAAATCGCAGTATATGTACCGCCGCGGCCCTGTCTAGCGAACCGCATCAGGTAAGGTCGCCTGTTTTTCCTACAAATTGCTTGAAGGAAAACCTGTCTTTGCCCACCTTCCGGTCGAACTTCCGCATTAGGTGAAACAAAATCTAAACCATCTGGAAGCGATGGCATGTCTATGGGCGATTTGTCGTTACCCGAGCCAAGCTTAACACTGGCAGAACTAACTGACGCGGACAACCACACGAATACGCGTTTCCAGGCATCTGAATCCATTGTACTCATATTTAAAACGATATCCGAGATTTGCCTCAATACCGAAGTATCAACATCAGGTCCACAACCTATTGCATAGAGATTGGCGATTTTCGGATTGTTAGCCTGACGAAAAGCGTTCACTGCAGATTGCCAATCATCGGTCGGCTGTCCGTCAGTAAACAAAAATACCAGCGGCTTAAAGTCTCCACGGACTGTTGGAGAACTTTTTACTACTTCCTTCTGCATGCATTTCAGTAGCAACACAATTGCTGCACCAATCGCCGTGCCTGGACGAACGCTCAACTTAGGTGGCTCGAAGCTAAGGACATCAGTTAGCGGCACCACTTGCCGGGCGACCCGAGAAAAGGAAATTAGGCTTATGCAAACAGTTTCCATCGCCATGGGATTTTTTCGCATCTCGGCAACTAGAGTACTTATGCCTCGATTGATTTCGTCAATTCCTGTACCAGCCATAGACTCTGAGCAGTCTGCCAGAATATAAACGGGTAAGCGTCGTGAAAAACTCATAGCGATTCTTTCTGTGTGTCTCTTAAAGCGATTGAACGATGGAGCGATCTTGCACCACCAACTCGAAAGCTGTTGTTCCAGCAGGTAGGCTAAACTTTAGCTTTGCGGGCACTCCATCAAAGTATCGTTTTACAAGGGTTTTCTTACTGTCAAAGATCTCGCCACTAGGTGCGATGATTTGGTTCTCACTCGCAACCTCAGCAAAGATCTCGATTACGTAACGTAGATCAGCAGCAATCTTATGATCCCAGAGATCGACATTCGTCCCAGTATCCAAATCATCTAGCTCTGCCATTTGGCCTTTGTCAACTGAGTCGCCGACGCCGATTAGCACAAACTTTGACGAATTTCTTCGACCCGCGGCGATTTCTTTCGCTAGCTGAATCGAATAGTTCTTTAGATCAGCAAGATCGTCCAATCGTCCGTCTGTTAGAAAGACATAGAAACCTCTTTTTGCGTCTCTGAATCGATCTACAAAATACTTGATTGCGGGCAGCAGTTTGGTCCCATTACCAAATTTCATTGTTTTTGGACCGGATAGGTCCAATCCATTACAGTCTTCTGCCGTGAAATCCCCAAGTACTTCGTAGTCAGAACCCTCAGTACCCCCTGCCCAATAGATTACGGTTGTTCCGCCATCGGCATCCAGGTTCTTCGCTAGATGGGAGATGAATGTACGACCATAGGTCTCCACAACATTTGGAGCCATCGTAAGGAACCCACGCTGCATCGCATCTTGGTAGGCTTCTTTGGTGACTCTTGAAGTCTCTCTGCCATCCTCAGTCTTCTTGGATATCCATCCTCTTGCGACGTATTCAGCTTGAATCTCTGCTGGAATTCGTCCCTGCAGTTCCTTTCCGTACCAATTCTTCATGGATGCACTCGCGTCGATAGCGACACCGGTTTGCCATCCTTCCGCATCAATTCCAGATGGCTCAAGAAGTATGGTACAGCAAACGTCGATGGTGCCATCTGATTGATTGCAGACATTTACCTCGCCCAGTTCTGAAACTACCTGACTACTAGGCAACTGTATGTTTTTTCCAAAAGTCAAAATTCACTCCAGTCTTAAGTTATCAGAAATAATTTCATGTTCCTTAGAGTTGTTGCTTCACGCGAGTTCCCTCGACCACAAGCTCGAACCCAGTACTGCCTGCTGGTAGTACAAACTTCAATTTGGTTGGTACGCCATCAGAATACTTGCAAACCTGCTGCCCTTTGTCATCTAAGACTTCTCCGGTAAGGCCCACAAATCGGTTTTCGCTGACGACCTCTGCAAATATCTCGAGAACAGATCGCATTTCCGCAGCTATCTTGTGATCCCATAGATCGACTGCAGTACCTGTTTCCAGGTCATCCAACTCTTCCATTTGAGATTCCTCTATCTGTGATCCAATTCCGATTAGCACGAACTTCAATGGGTTGCGTCGCTTAGCGGCAATCTCTTTTGCAAGCATGGTTGAATACTGCTTTACTTCATTAAGGTCATCGAGTTGCCCATCTGTGAGGAAAACATACATTCCATTTGCCGCGTCGCGAAATCGATCCGCAAAGTACTTCATCGCGGGCAACAGTCTTGTACCATTGCCAAACTTCATTGATTTTGGCCCCGATAAACTTAACTGCTTACACTCAACTGCAGTATAGTCGCCAATGACTTCGCACTCCGATCCATCGCTTCCGCCGGCCCAGTAGATCACGGTAGTCCCACCGTCCGCATCCAAGTTCTCCGCCAAATAGGAGACGAAGTCTCTTGCTTGTGGCTCTACGATGTTAGGAGCCATCTTTAAATGGCCGTGCTTAAGTGCATCTTCGTACGCTTCCTTGGCAATTCGAGTTGTCTCGCGTCCATCCTCGAACTTTTTAGTTATCCAGCCTTGCGCTACATATTTTTCTTGAACTTCCACGGGCATTTTCCCCAGTAGTTCTTTGCCATACCAGTTCTTCATTGACGCACTGGCATCTAACGCAACTCCTGTTTGCCAGCCCTCAGCCTCTAGGCCAACAGGTTCCATCAGGATTGTGCACAAAATCTCCAAGGATCCATCGGTTGTTTTCCGAACGTTTACCTCTCCCAGTTCTTTAGCGACTGTAGAACTTGGTAGCTGGCGGTTCTTCTCTGTATACACTTTCTCGACCCCGTTTTCCAAATGCTAAGTTAAGCTCTGCTCCACGGATCCATCCGCCCATTCGAGGCGAAAAGCTCCCGAATCCAGCGGTAACTCAAACTTAAGTACTGCTGGCAATCCTTGGGCATATTCTCTGGCGATTCGACCCTTGTCATCGACTATGCGCCCTGATGCGACGACAATGGTGCTTTCGTCGACTATCTCTGTGAAAATCTCTTCAAGCTTGTTCATTTCGCTCGCAATTTTGTGGTCCCAAATATCGACATCGCTGCCACTTGGCAATTTTTTTCCACTACCGACAAACATGTTGTTCAGTTCGTTAAGTTGCGCCTGATCAATTTGATCACCGACACCGATGAGAACTAGCTTAAAGTACTGCCGCTGACCACTCGCCAATTCCAAGCCAATCTTAAGACAGTAGTTCTTTACATCTATCAAGTCATCGATAATGCCGTCAGTGATGATGACACCAATAGACCAGGGTGAGCTTTGAAAAACGTTCTCCACAAAGTGCTTCACGGGCGGAAGCAATCGGGTTTGCTTGCCCCAAACGTTTTTTTGGGGACCCGAGAAACCCGCGTTAAGTACTTCGTTGGCTGTGAACCGACCTATTTCTTCTATCGCTGAACCATCAGGACCACATGCCCAATAGACCGTCGCACATTTGCCGTCAGACGAGAACTTTGAAAGGAATGCAGTTAATGCCTTTGCAACCGGCTCGACCAAATTGGGCTTAGGACTGGGAAATGGGCCTAGCTTTACTCCAAAGTTTGGTTGCATAGATGCTGATGCGTCAATCGCCAAAGCTGTCCTTGCAACGCTGGAGTCGGGCTCCATCAAAATCGTTGCTCGGACAACAAACTTGTTGATAGTTCTGTCGATTTGAACTTCAACGAACGGGTCGACTGGGTTGGGGTGCTTCATGTTCTCAAAATCTGCGTGTGTGCTGTCTTAAGGCTGCCCCCAAATCAGCGAGTTTCAAGTCAGGAGATTCTACTAGATTTCCGACGCGTTTCCACCGTTTTTTGCCGGCCTCAAAACGGAAAATGCGGATCATCAAGAAGAAATAACAAGAGTAAAAGGGGAGTTGACTTGATGCACTGATGCAACTCCTTGCGGTTGATGGTGGCTAATAAGAGCTTAACAAGTAAGGCTTACCCAACAGCTCCGCCGAGACGCCAGCGTTCTTCATGCGTTCAATAATGGACCACGTTGGAAAGGTCCAGGATGCCCAGAGTTTTGCACTGGGGTATGAGCTGGCTAGGATCTGTAACTGTTCGGTTGCAATTTGCAGACTTGCTTCGGCACCACTCCAAGTGGGCATGCAACTATCATCCCAAACGATCCAGGCAGGGTTTCCATCGTGGAGGGTTTCGTTGGTTGCAAGGCCGATGTCTCGGTAGTGTCGGAACTGATCGCCCAAGGCGAACTGCCAAGCTTCGACTAGAGCCATGTCACTGCAAAAGATCCAACCTAGTGATTCTGTGTTCAGGTCGCTTTGGTTGAGGATCTTTGGGAATTGAAAAATCGCGCCAGGACGATCGATTGGAAATGGACCAAACTTACTTTCGTCGTCGGCCTCAAGCCAATGTATCCAAGCGTCCCACCAGCGAAACCATGGTAGAGACAGATGAGGCAGCGAAGTGAGATGACCGGCGCCTGTCCGTTTCCAGCCTAGCCAGTAGTCACCCAGACACAAGGCAACGGGCACCTCCGGAAAATCACTTGAGAGTTGTTGCATTTCAATCGCAGGATATTCCCAACGATTCTGCTTCGCAACAATCACTCGGTCCGCTGTCTGGCTGTGCAACCTTTCGAGTAGGCTCTCCAGTGGTCCAGAAA
Source organism: Planctomycetota bacterium (assembly GCA_963204965.1). Classification (GTDB taxonomy): domain Bacteria; phylum Planctomycetota; class Planctomycetia; order Pirellulales; family Pirellulaceae; genus Aureliella. Next base: position 5,997 of record CAUJKA010000263.1, read on the forward strand.
CGATTTCCAGTTGAACATGCGAGTTCGCTTGCGGCTGGTAAGCTTGAATGCGCTGAATCAGCCACTGATACTCGTTTTCAGTCGATCCCCACCAGACAACGTTGAGCTCACGCATTGGAACACTCCGTTATCCCGAAGCGTGTCGCTTGACGAGAAGTATCATTCCTTCGAATCCGTTCGATGGTTGATCTCACAAGAACGTCCTTATGCATCCAACTGCGATTCGAAGTGCGCGACTAGATCGTGCGCAGCTTTGATGCAGTCACAGGATCTCAATTGCGTTAAGAAATCGGTTGCCATCAACAATCGACTGACCTTCGCCAAAACTTGCAAGTGGACGCGATCATCAGTCGAACAAATGAGAAAAAACACATCTGTCAAAAGGCCATGGTCGTTACCGAATGGCAAAGGATGCGACGACACCCCAAGGGCTAATAGTGGCTCGGCCAAAATATTTGGCATCGGGCGACGAGGGTGCAAAAGTGCGACGCCGTTGTCAAGCGCCGTCGAGTGCAATTGTTCACGCATTTGAACGGCTTCAGCCATCCTGGCAGCGTCCCAAAGAAATCCGGTGCGTTCAGCAAGAAAACACATCCGACGAACGACCGAGCCACGCGTGCGAGCCGATAGTGGTATCTCGATTGCATCGGGCTTAAGCAACTGCGTCAACTCGCCTTCGTCGCTAGTTCGGTCGCTCCAGCGATCGACATCCTGTTGGACTCGATCCAGTTCGTCGACACCACTCGCACCGATGCGCTGTTCCAACCAGTTGTGAACTTCAGCTTCCGAAAATCGCCACTGTCCGCCGATCTTTCGACCAGGCAATTGACCACGGTCAGCCAATTTACGCACTTGAGCCGGCGTCAAGTGAAGGTAGGCGGCGAGGTTGTTTTCATCCAGATCTTGAGACGACATTCCGTTGGAGCTTTACTTGCTTACTGAAGTTTACTTGCTTAGCCGGGTTGGCTTACGATCTGGGTTTACTTGCGTACTGTATTACTTGCGTACGGGGGCAAACTTGATTCGTTGAACCAAGCGAACAACGTTATCCCCAGACTTGTATCCGGTCACGCTGGTGATGGCTTGGATTACATATTTGTAGTGCAGGTCGTAGTCCAGGTCGATCTCGACTTCAGGGCCTTGGTCTTCACTGCTTGGTCCAGACGTGTCCCCAACGGTTTCAACAATCTTGGCTCGAAGCGATGCAAAGTCCGTCCCAAAGCTCAGGCTATCGTTGAGTGAGATGTTTTCAAGATTGCCATTGCCATCCGACTTCAGTCGAAGCTTCATCGGCAATTCAGTACTATCGGAAAGCGCGCCGCTGCCGGGTGTTGGCATCTTGATGTTGAAGTCACCCTCTTGAGCGCTGACCTTGAAGGTCATGACGAAGAAGGCCAGCAGTAGAAAGACAATGTCGATCAAGGCTGTCATGGACAGCTCGGCCTTTTCATTGCTACCGTGTTGTCTTAGTTTCAATTGATCTGCTCCTTTGCCCTTAAGGCAAATCTCTCAAAGCCAATATCTTGAAATCGCTTGATGATCTCTTGGACCTTGCCGCCAGGAACCGTTTCGTGGCCTCGCAATACAATATACGCATCCGCTGGCGTCTTACCGGAAATCTGCAAGAGTGATAGCTCGGGTGACAGATGGCTTCGGAGGGAATCAAGATTCACAATATTCCCGCCAATTTCAACCGTATCCGCGTTGGTAACGTGAACAACCACTTGAAACTCTTCTGGAATCTCCGCTGGCTTAGCTAGTTCGCTGGCTGGAAGCGTAACTCGATCGTTCTGCTCGCTTTGCGAGAAGTTGATTAGCAACATGAAGAAGGCAATTAGGTTGAACGTCATGTCGATCATGGGTGTCAGATCGACCTCAGCCGGTGCCTGTTTTCCACGTGTGGATATTTTCACTTGCAGTGCCTCTCGGAGAACCTATCGCTTAAGAAACTTTTCCAAGATCTCTTCGCTTTGAATACCGATTTGCAGAGTCAATCGCTGCACGCGGTTCTTCAATACGTTGCAAATCGAGATCGCAGGAATGGCGATAATTAGTCCCGCCAATGTTGTTACCAGCGCCAACGAGATGTTGTTCGCCAAGTCAGCCGCATTGGGTGTGGAGCCAGAAATAGCGATGGTTCTAAACGCCGCCACCATCCCGTCCACCGTTCCTAGAAGACCAACCATCGGACTGATGTTTCCAATTAAGGCGATGTATCCGAGGCTATGCTCCATCTTCATCACTTCCTCTTCGCCGACCTCCTGCATAGCTTCAATGGCTGCGGGGTGGCCTCGATCCAGTCGAGATAGTCCGGCTGAAACAATTTGTCCCAAGAACGATTCGTCTGTTCGCAGTAGTTCGACGGCCGCCTGAGGATTCCCCTCCGCAAAATGCTGTTCGACACCCTCTATCAAATCTGGCGGGCAGACGTTGTCGCGACGAACCGCAATGATGTTCATCACGATTAGCGTTACCAGCGCGATCGATAAGAGTAAGAACGCAATCGAGTACAGCAAACCAAGAGCTTGGAAAAGCCAAACAAGCATGTTTGACTCGCCGCCACTCTCTTTCTTGGAGTCGGGCGCGGGTGCAGGGGCCGCATTGTTGGCTGGAGCGTTGCCAGGGGCCGCCTGAGCATTGGCAGGATTGTTGCCGCCAAGCAAATTGTCCATGTTGTCTTGGGATGATCCTACTCTTGTCGCCGAGAATATCACCACCAATGCAAGTAGCACTGCTTGAAGCCTAGCTGGGCTCAGGAAGTTGATCATGAAAGTTCGCTCCACGGACTGAAATGAGAGTTCTTGTTTTGAAAAGTTTGTTACTTCTTGTTCTTCCAAGGGCTGGACGCGTACTGCTTCGACAGTCGCTCGCCAGCTTGAGCTGCTTTGGCAGGTTCGCCTACCGCTACCAAGAGTTTTTTGAGGTGGAAAAGTGCTTCCGCATGCGACTCGGGATCGGTGAAGAATAGCAAGTCGGTCTGCAAATAACTATAGGCCGCTCGTTGCGGCTGGTTCAGCTTCTGATAGCAATCGCCTCGTGCATTGTTGATCTTAGCGAACAAGGGTAAATCGGTGTTGTCCTCACGATCGGCCATGGCATTTAATTCGTCCAAAGCTGCTTGTGAATTGCCCATCTCATTTTCGCATCGCAAATCGAGCACGGCGGCGAACAGCTTCAAACGCCCCATCTCGGGACTTGAGGCAGTTGCTGAAAGCAGGCTCTTAAGCTTCGCTTTAGCCTCGGCTGTTTGACCTTGCATGAAAAGAACCAGCCCGGTGTAGTAGATCGAAGATGCTTTTTGCTGCGCATCGGGTGATTGATCCAGCGCCTCAAAGAACTTTTTCGCCGTGTCGTAGTTTGCAATGGCCAAAGCCAAGCGACCTAAAAGCTCTTTGACTTCAAAACGATGGTGTCCATTAGGATTGGCTTTATCGATGCTCACCAAGCCCTTGATGGCGGCCATTTGATCACCGCTACCCAAAAGGCTTTGACTTCCTTCGCAGTACCACTGATAGAAATCAAAATCCTGTTGGACTCGACCTTCCAGCGATCCACGCTGAATGCCGCGCAACTCTTCCAAAGCCTGCTGGTACTTTCCTTCAAGAGCTAGGTCGCGAGCTCGATCCAGTTGGATAGGCTCTTTGTCAAAAGTGATCTTACGGACCTCTTTGAGCTGATACGTTTGCTCCTTGCCGCGAACATCGATGGTTACTTTGGCAGGAGTGAGCTCAGTAATTGAACCCTGCGCTGTTGTGCCCTGACGAACATAGACACGATCCTGCGCGTAGCTCACTCCGGATACAACCACTAGCATGGCCGCGCATGACACCGCTCGACGCAACGTGGGCTGACAACAACTAGTCCGTGTTAGCTGCTTTAGAACATGAATCATTCAATTAACCTCAAACTTCAGCAATCTCATGCGATCCGCCTGATTGACGAACCTACTTGCCTAACTCTTTTTGAATCTGCTTTAGCAAAGCATCATATCGCTTGATATCTTCCGGTCCACCGAGATTGGGATACAACCCTCTAGTCTCCGCGATCGACTTCTCGGCCGCCGTCAATTCCTTAGTTCTCTCTTTGGCATTCATGCTCATACCAAACATCATTCGACAGTATGCGAGCTGATAGCGGGCTTCGAAAAACTGTTCGGCGAAGACGTCCATCTTGCCGTTGGTGACTTGGCTGATCTTGCCCCAGCCCCAAAAGACATTGCGTTGAGTCTTGGGATTTGGTCGAGCACCAACGATGGCTGACTTATAGTAACTAGGGTTGGATTGCGCGGACTTTTGTAACACTCGAGCCACGGACATTTGAATCTCTAGAAAAGCATCGTTTTCGTCCAAGATTTCGGCGTACATCTTAATCGCGCCGGTGTAATCCTTCATGCCTTCGGCAGCTCGAGCATATTGGCTGCGGACGAGATTAAGGCTGTTCGCTGGAATGTAGCCAGACTGTTTGGCGTTGGTGTCGACTAACTTTTGCAGAATGTCTTTGGCTTTGGCAAACGCTTTTTCTGACGTCGGCGTTGAATTGCCTTTGTCCTCGGTACCTTCGGCAAGCGCGACTAAAGTCCCAGCGCCCCACATCTTGGTACTAACGACGTCGGACTTGGCCGCGACTTCGACGACTACCATCAGCACTTCGGCAAGTTGAGAACGTTTCTTGGTCGAATCCAACTGAGCCAGTTTTTCTTTCAAGTCGGTTGCCATAGCTGAAAAAATGGCCAGCATCCGCTTGCGGTCGTCGTCCGATTTTTCACCAACTTCTTGTAGCTTGGCGACGTAACCCAAGATCGTCTTTGTCGCGGAATCCGAATCAACTTTGTCTTCGACAACCTGCTGCACAACGACTTGCATGGCAGTTCGATAAGCTTCCATCGCCGATGCAGGACTGATTTGGTCGAGCTTGGAATCCAACCATTTCATTGGAGCTTTATCGCCGTCTAGCATCAGCTTGACGGCCGCGTCAGTCTGATTCTGAGCGAGGCGAATCTGAGCCAACGCCCGCGCTGACCCAAGAACCAGCGGAGCCTCTTCGGTGTTGACGTTGTCATTAGCTAACTGCAACCATTTAGCAGCTCTATCGCGCACTGCGATCATCGCTGCTTCATCTGTCGACTTTTCTGCAAGCATCTTGCGATACTGGTCGTAAAGTGCCGCACCCAAGTCGAAGTAGTGCTTTCCAACGCCGGGACTTGAGGTTGGGAGGATGCCGAGATTTTTTTCTGCTCGATCCCAATCCTTAGCGTTGATAGCCAGTTGAGCCAATGCACCACTAGCGGCTACAGCTTCGGCCGATTGTGGCCAAGTCGCTACAAGAAACTCAGCGTAAGGAGCCAGCTCGGCCATCACCGACATCGGCTCGACGTCTTTGCGATTGAGCAGGTCTCGAAATCCTTGTAGGACAACCGAACCAGCGTTAAGGCCTTGCGGTGTGCCCGGTGAGGTTCGGCTGAGGAATTCACCTACGACGATTGCTTCTCGTGTATCGCCGAGCTTAAGCAGCAAGTATGCCATCCGGAATCGAGCGGCGAACAATTGTGTTCGATCGTCTTTTTTGTTGTCGTACTTTAGCAGTCCCGCCTTCAGTATCTCGATAGCCACCTCTCGGACTTGATCAATCTGCGATTGCTGCGCGTTGCGTTGAGCCGTCAAGTCCTGCTTTTCCTGACCACCAGCCGCATTGATCTGCTCTTCCATCATCGCGATATTCAAGGACTCAGCATCAGCATCTTCCATTCGCTTCTGAGATTCCTCAAGAGCTTCCGTTAAGTTCTTGACCTTGGGAACTTCGAGTGAAGCCTTGTCTTCGGTTCCCGACGCGCCCATGGAGCTAAGTATCTCCTTGGCCTCGTCAGCAAAATCTCCGCCAGCCCGCAATAGCAATCTCAAGTCGCTTCGAACAGCTTTGTCCAAACGAGAAGCGATTTTTGTTTCGCCTTCTTCTTTAAGTTTTTTCATCCATTGGATGCGAGACTTTGCGTGGGTGATTTGCAATCGCAAGACCTCAGAAGAATCGCGTTCGTCAGGTCGAAGCTTGGAAAGCCAAGCTTCGGCCCGTTCCACTGCCGGTTGATACTTCTCTTGCGAGGCCAGTATCTGTACTAGCTCATTGAGCGCCGTGAACTGAACTGGACGAAGTAGGTCAGCATTTTCGAGGTCGATAATTCGTTGATACCCATCGATGGCATCCTCTGTTTTGCCAACGAAGACTTGTGCACCGCTTCGATAGAGCAACGCAAAGGTACGTATACCTGCCAATCCACTCTCTTTGAGATACAGGCTCGAATAGAGTTCGATAGCCTTCTCCACATCAGCTTTGCGTTGCGGATCTTCACTGGCTCGGCTGCGCCCGCGGTCTTCAATTGCCTTGGCTGCATACAACTGAGCCTCGCGAATCTCAATCCGGACCTGGTTGCGATAGGCAATCTTATCCTTGTCTTGAGGATCAACCCGAGCGCCCTTCAGTTCGTTTTCGATCTGGGCAAGCTCGGTAATCGCTTCTTCGTAAAGCTTGTGAGCTGCGTCGTAGAACTTAACGGCTTCAGCGACTCCAGAATCCTTTTTAGGGCCAGCCAGCTTGATGGCCTCTTCGGCACGCAGTTGCAAGAGTGCGCCTAGCTTCAACCGGGCTTCACTGCGGCGCGGATGTTTCGAAGGTTGATCGATGAATTTGCGGAGGTTCTTTTCGGTTTCATTCAGCTTCTCGGCTCGTTGCGGAGCTTTGGGGGATAGCAAAAGTGCTGAATCGAAATACAGCAAGGCCCGCTCGAGCTCGACGGCCGATAGGAACTCTTGGTCCACTCCAGATCTCTTTTGAGAATCCTCCAAGTAGACCAAAGCCAAATCGAATAGCCGCTCTTCGCGTAACTTCTGGAGAAATCTGCGATACGGTTCTCCCGCGTTGGCGTTTTCCGCAAAGCCATGGGACAATAGCATTGCCAACACTGCTAACGCAGAACCAATCAATGGACGACTACATTTCAAATTGTAGGGAGTAGCTGGTTTCATGGAGACGTGGGTCAGCCTGCTGTCAGTTTGCGATGTCGAAGTTTGGTTCACCGCGGCGATGTTGTCATTTTCACAGGGGTTTGTCTGTGGATCATCGCAAAAAACTCGGGTGGATAAGAACTATTTAGTCTACCAATTCAACACAGAGAAGATACGGGATACCCCGCGATGACAATACTGATACAACAAACGAATAAGATGAGAGCTTCTAGAATAGCTGAAACTGGTTGCGATCTCAAGTTTTTTAGCCGCTCATGTTTCCCAATGGGGTACTTTGGCCATGGTCCGAATTCGAAGTAGTCGTTGGTATTCTGGAGAAAATCAGAAAGAGTTGCGGCGCGGTGCTCCCAACAATTCCAGTAGTACGCGGCGTGTAGTATCGTTGGTTTTCTTGCTGGCCTTGGTGGTGGTCCTAATGCAAAAGGTCTCGGATCCGGTCAGCGTGAGCCGTGCCTTCGAAGCTCTGGGAATGCCCATCGAAAAAAAGATCGTTGGCTCAAGTCACCCCTTGGACAGTTCGCTTTCGCCCAACGGTGGAGTAGCGCAGTCTTCGGGTACTGCTGTGGCCGGCCAATCGTCAGATAAATCGAAGGAGCCCACTTCGAAGGGAGATGTTTCGCAGGGCGATATTTCCAAGTCCAATGTTTCGCAGTACGGTTCGGCGGAGTGGGAGAAGACCTGCGTCGACCTTTTTGCACGACTGTTGGACAAGGCATCTGGCTCGCAAATCGACCTGTTGGCGCTTTGGGTCTTTGCAGAAGAAGGCTCTGCTCGACAAGTCGCCAAGCAGCCCGCCGAGCAAATGCAAGTCGATGCCAACGGCTTGATCGAGCAGCTTAGGTCCAAGCTAGATCTTTCCAAGGAATCAGATCAAAGTTGGAATTCTCGTCTGACTGAGTTTCAAAGGCAGTGGGATGTTCTTCAAAATGAAGTGAACCGCTTTAACGTAGGCGAGCCGCTCAACAAAGACGCTTTAGACCACCAGTTCAAGCAGAATCTTTCGAACTACTTGGATCGTCGTTTGCTGGAAGGATTGCGAGATGCTTCGCCCTGGGTTGCAAGCGAGACAGTCGGGTTCGGCCGCATGCTGCAAAGGGGCAAGGGCTATCAAACTCAAGCGGCAGATCTTTCCCTAGTAACCACAAAACAGCTTGAGACCGAAGCCGCTCAGCTCCGTGGATCGTGGGTCCGATATCGTGGCACCGTGCGTTTGGTCGAGCAAGTTCAGCGTCAACAGCCTTTACTTCAAGACTCGCAGTACAGCGTCATGTGGCTTCAGCCGAACGATGGCTCGACGCAACCAGTCGCTGTTTATGCGACTCAGGCAATCGTCGAGCAGATCCAGCGAGCTGTGAACGAACAGCAGTTCCCGGAAATTGAGCTGACTGGGCTTGTCGGGAAAAAACTGGCCTATGGTTCTGCCGCCGGAGTCCAAGTTGCACCGACGCTTTTCTCTGGCTCAATCATCCAGTTTGCAGAGGTGAACCCAAAGCCCTTGCCAAAGTCGACTGGCGAAACCTACCGTACCGCGGCGGTCGCTGTGGTGGTCGCGGTGCTTCTAAGCTTGATCTTCACGGTTCCGATCTGGAAGCAGCTTCGTCGACGGAAATCAACATCCGCACTCGGGCTTGCGTTGTTCGCAACATTGACTTGGGGATTCTCTCTGTGCGCCCCTGCATTTGCTCAAGATCCGCCTTGGGCCAAGAAACCTACGGATGGCGAATCGAGACTGGCGTTTGTCGAGCAACGATTGCAGCCAGTCTTCAATCAAACGCAAGTCGACGGAATTCGTGCATTGATCGATGGCAGTTCCACAGCGATGCCTGATTTTGTCCTACGCGCAATCTTCGCACTCAACCAAGTAGGTTGGCAAGCAGCTTGGCAGCCAAGTGTGCCGATCTCTTTACCGCTTTCGTATCAACTACAACCGGTGCAATTGAATGGCATCGCTCATTCTGTTCAACAAGTCTCGCTTAACGAAAGTCAGCAAGAGTGGTTCTCGCTTCAGCCAACTAAGGTGGTCTATCGTTTGCAAATCGAGTTGACTGATTCGAACGCAACCCGCGATCCAAAGAGTTCGCCTTCAAATGAACCGCCAGCACAGCTTCTGAGCGTCTTCATCGCCGAAATTCCTTCAGCTTGGAATCGATCAGCCCAACTAAAGCAGCCTGTCCAGATTCAAGCTTTCGAACTTCGGCAAGCAGCCAGCGATGCGAGTGCGCCGCCAACTGTGCTTTGCGCACTGGCCAATCGCATTGGTTGGAAGTTGGATGAATACAGTCTTGCCAACATGGATCAATTGCAACCCAAGATTCCGGCCGCATGGATCGATCTCGCGAAAGCTGGCTGGGACATGTCTTGGTTTGATGTGTTGGATAAGTACAACAAGAAGCCTCTCTCAAATGAAGAACTCGGTCCGCTCGTCAAGTTGTTGGAGATCACTGCGCAAAAGCCGTCATTTCGCAGTGGTAGTGTGTCTCAACCATTAGAAGTCATCAGCCAACCGAGAACTCATATTGGATTGGATGTCGATTGGTCGGTGCGGTTGGTTACGGGCAGCTTGGTCGAGATCATGCAGGACCAAAAGACGATTCAGTATTATCAATATGATGGGTTCGTAGCTATTCCCGATGGTCAGACGATCAAGTTTGATTCAGGAAACGGGCAGACGGTGGATTTTAAGGGCGAGTTCCCCGTGACAGTTTTGACTTCCGTAGACAGTCCTTTCGTCGGGCATGAGCAGATTAAGGCGGGCCAGCATACTTGGCCCGTTGGAAAGAAAGCTACCGTTCGTGGCCGGTTCCTAAAGCTCTGGTCGTACGAAAGCGAGCGATTGAAGGCGAGCTCGGGAAATGGTCGCTTGATAGCGCCGTTGGTTGTCGCATCGGAAATGTCCGAGTTGTTGGTCGAGCCCAAGATGAACAGGCATGGCTCCTGGATGTTTTACTTGGTTGGCTTAGCGGTCGTCATCATTGCCAGTAGCTTCGTCCAAATTACTTTTCGAAATCGAGCCCGAGCTCGAAAGTAGTTGGCAAAATACCACGTATCTCAATGCCCTTCCCCGGCCTTGACGACTCGTTCTTAACCGACATACTCGTACTTTGGAATTGTTCCCGTTTGAACAAACCCTCGCCATTCATCCCGCACTTCATCAATTGGCAATTATCGCTCACGCAATAGTTGCCCAGCCCTTGGCTCGGCGACTTGCGTCGCCCCCCCCAAAAAAAGTGCCAAAAACAAACGGCCTTTTTGAATTTGCCAGGCAATTTCGTTCAGATTCGATGGAATTGAACGGATCGAGCGTGATCGGCGATGGGTTGTCCAAGAAACACAGACTAATTATCAGGAATTAGACCATGCGTCGCGCCAAGATTTCAATCATCGGAGCTGGAAACGTCGGAGCCACTTGTGCACATTGGTGCGCGTCCAAAGAACTGGGCGATATTGTTCTGCTTGACGTGCCGCAAACCGAAGATATGCCAAAAGGCAAAGCACTGGACTTGATGCAAGCCAGTCCGATCATGGGATTTGACTCGACCATCATTGGCACCAACAACTATGCCGACGCTGCCAACAGTGACGTCGTTGTCATCACCGCTGGTATCGCGCGAAAGCCCGGAATGAGCCGCGATGACTTGCTGGCTACCAATGCCAAGATCGTTGGTTCAGTAGCTGAACAAGTCAAGAACAGCTCGCCCAATGCGATCATCATTGTAGTCAGCAATCCACTGGATGCGATGGTGCAACGCGCTTTCCAAGTCAGCGGCTTTCCATCCAATCGTGTGATCGGTCAAGCGGGCGTATTGGATACAGCTCGTTATCGTACTTTCTTGGCGATGGAATTGGGCGTGAGCGTCGAAGACATCTCGGCTCTATTGATGGGGGGACACGGCGATACGATGGTGCCAATGCCAAGCTGCACATGCGTGGGCGGCATTCCAGTCACACAACTGATTTCTCCAGCTCGCTTGGAAGAGATTGTAACACGCACTAGAAACGGTGGTGCTGAAATCGTTGGCCTGCTCAAGACAGGAAGTGCCTATTACGCTCCGGCCGCTGCAACTGCACAAATGGTTGAAGCAATCGTTCGCGACAAGAAGCGATTGATTCCTTGTGCAGCCTATTGCGACAAAGAGTATTCCGTAGGTGGATACTATGTGGGAGTTCCAGTGATCATCGGTTCCAATGGCGTGGAACGCATTGTTGAACTTACGCTAACGGAAACTGAAAAGGCCGCGTTCCAACATAGCGTTCAAGCCGTTAAAGACCTTGTTGCATCGATGAGCAAGTTAGTCTAATCGTATTGCCCACACAGTTGGGTTTGCTATCAATTCCGGATGTTACTGCTAGTTGTCAGTAATCTATCCGGAGTGGCCCGTGGATGAGGTTGACTTGTCTTGCGGGGACGCGTAAAAACCTTCTACTTCAGTTCTGACTGCTCCATCCACTGATCAATTCAGCGGCAAGAGCAGCGACTCATTTGTACAGCCTGCTGCCAAGCTGTGTGATCACTTCTCCTCAAACCCCATGGCGAGCAATGCGGAACCGAATTGTTTCCTCTCAAGGCGATCATTCAGAGTTAGCTCTTGGCTCTACACACATGGATTCGGCATGCGGAGTTCACCGCGTTAATGCCCTAATCGAACATCAAGTCTGCCTGTTTGGGCCCGAGCGCTACGAGCCTCGGTACGAATATCCGCTCGTAGTTTGGTTGCACAGTTGCCACAGTAGCGAAGTTGAGCTTGAGAACGTCATGTATGCGCTGAGCATGCAGAACTACGTTGGCTGTGCTCCTCGTGGCCCCATTCCTAGTGACCGTGGATTAGGTCGCTTTGGTTGGGGTAAATCGGCTAATGCAGCCGCTGTCGCAGAAGAAGTCGTTTTTGCATCGATCGAATCGGCCGCAGAGCAGTTCTCTATCAACTCCAAGCGGGTCTTCCTGGCAGGGTTTGGTTCTGGAGCAAGCATGGCCTGGCGACTTGCCTTGCGATACCCTGAGCAATTCGCCGGTGTCGTAGCGATCTGCGGTGCATTTCCCAATGAAGAGCGGTCGCTGACTCACTTGCATCGCGCACGTAACCTACCTGTTCTTTGGATGTATGGTCAGCACTCGCAAGCATGTAGCATCAGCGAAGTTTGCGACACGCTGCCCTTGCTGCACTCCGCTTCTCTATCCGTCGATATCCGTCAATATCCTTGCGGTGACGAATTGCTTACCAACATGTTGTCGGACACTAACGTGTGGCTGATGGAGCAGGTTACCAACCAACCCGCTCAACCCTCTCAAGTTCAGCAAGAGACATTCTCGCAAAACTAGTTCTCTAACACATTCTGCGCTGACTCACGCCAAATCGTTTAGCGGCAAGCCGCAGGCGACTGTTCCTGTCTTACTTGGCTGCGAAATCGTTTAACGGCAAGCCGCAGGCGACTGTTCTTCTTGCTTGCCAAATCGTTAAACGATGTGTGGTCTAAGTGTTACTTTGGTTCTCAGCCCGGAGGGCGACAAATCCTTGCCGGTGGTGTCAACCACCGGACTAAAGGCAGCGAGTTGGTTTAGCCCAGAGGGCGACACACAAAGAAGACTCTGATTGACTAGAGTCAGCTCATCATCCCAAACATGTATCGCCCTCCGGGCTGAAGAGAGCAGGCGCAGCGATGAATCGTCGAATAGTCGCCTCCGGCTTGCCGTTAAACAATTCATGCGCAAAGCCGCAACTATGGCCGAATCACGTGACAGGCTAACTAGGATTGTGGTAAGAAGCGGGCGTGACGCCCGCGCACCGGGCTGTGGTTGCATCTTGCGCACAATCACTACCATCGTGCTAACCGCCAAGATCTACCCTTCGGTTGATTCGTTCTTGAAGCCGACGATTTGCGAGTGGCTAAATAGGAGGCACATTTTCGATGATAGATTGTCTAGGGTGACAATCACGGCAACTCTGGTACGGGCAACGCTGGTTCAGGCTTGGGATTCAAGAACTCTAAACTTGGGTATCCCTGAATCGGGAAGTTGGCTCGCCAATCGGCCTAGCAAATCATGTCTAAGA
>CAUJKA010000264.1 GCA_963204965.1 Planctomycetota bacterium
AGGGTGCTTAGCCACCATCGACTTCATTGCTTTTGTTACTCGTGCCATAAGATTAGCCCTCCACTTCCAGGCCCATGCTTCGGGCAGTGCCTTCGATCATTCGCTCGGCATGCGCCAAATCACGTGCGTTCAAGTCGGCCATCTTCTTTGTGCAGATGTCCTGAATTTGAGCTCGAGTGACCTTACCAACCTTCTTCTTGTTGGGTTCACCCGAACCACTTGCGATTCCAGCAGCTTGCTTCAGCAGAGCAGCCGCAGGAGGACTCTTCGTTACGAACTCAAAGGAACGATCGCTGTAAACGGTAACCACTACAGGAATAGGTGTTCCGTTGTACTCGCGGGTTCGCTCGTTGAACTGAGACACAAACTGTCCCAGGTTAATACCATATTTACCCAAGGACGTACCAACAGGTGGAGCTGGCGTTGCTGCGCCGCCAGGCACCTGAAATTTGGCTTGTCCAACCATTTGTTTGGCCATATCGATTTGACTCCGCTGTTTCTCGATGGATCAGCTCGAAAGCTGAAAAATCGACGCTACTCTATTAGTGATTTCTATTTGCTTGCCTGGAAGTTTAAATCCAAGCGGCTAATTTCTTGGTTGTTGGACGGATGTGGCTAGAGCTGTTCGATCTGCCAGTGATCCAATTCAACAGGTGTGCTTCGGCCGAAAATACTGATGATCACGGTCACGCGTCCGTTAGCTTCATCAACCTTCTCGACTTCGCCTTCCAAATTCTGGAAGTTACCTTCTTTGACTCGTACCCGATCGCCTGCGCGATAAGGAATCGAAGTCTTCATGGGTTTGTCACCATCTTCGTCTGGTTCCTGCTTCTTGACGATTTTGGCAACGTCAGCAGGATCCATCGGAGTTGGCTTACCACCAGAACCGGTGAAGTCACCGACGCCTGGTGTTTCCCTAACCAAGAACCAGGAATCATCAGTGATCGCCATGTAGGCCATCAGATATCCTGGATAGAGCTTCCGCTTGACAACGCGGCGAGTACCGTTTCGAGTAAACGTAACAACGTCTTCGGTGGGAATTACGATCTCCCCGAAGCAATCCTCTAACCCAGCCAGCTTGATACGCTTGTGCAGGGAGTCGCGAATGCTATCTTCGCGATTGAATGCAACCTTAATGATGTACCAGTCCATAGCCGGTACACTTTTGGTTGTTGAGTCGGATTGTTGTTTGTCACTCACTGATGAGCACCCCCACGCCAGTACAAGCGATCGCGGTTCTTGACCTCACCGAGGTCAACTCCCGCAGCCATCTCCTGGCTAGGAAGAGATAAAAAATTGAAGGTCGACAATTTACTCTCGAAGCATCGATCCCTTCAAGAGCCTTTCTTGCACTATGTGGCAAAAATCCCGGTTTTGGTCACTGAACTAGTGGATCGACTAGGCAATTCCAAGTGTTACGAACAACACTCGCCAAAACGCGTCATACAAAAACAGCAGAACTGACATGAACAGGATGGTGAAGATCACCACCATCGATGCTCGAATTAGTTCTTTTCGGGTTGGCCACGAAACTTTATTGAGCTCGGCTTCAACCGAAATCAAAAAATCCGCAAACTTTGCCCAGTTCACCAAGCGAAAGCCCACCCATCCACCGACTCCGGCAATTGCCAAGGCAACCAAGTATCCCACCGCTTGATTGGAAATCATGCTGGAAAGATAAAGGCTGTGACAACGCCAAGCGGCAGCGCCTACAAAGACCCAAATGGCCAAGCAGGTTAACTGGCGGACCATCCGGCCTTGGGTTCGCTTATACAAACCCGCGGTGAATAGTTCTTCGATAAATGTTCTCGAGCCCGAAGGATCCGGAGCTCTTCCACCATAGGTGGCGTCTTTTGTATTCATTTGTCGCTCGACAAGAGCAGGACTATCAAAACTGGATTGACCCTGAAGGGATGTGGACCATTTCGGCCTTGCGGCACGCGTCCAACCTCACCAAAGGGATAGTAAATCGACCAGCCGCTAATCTGACAGTGCGTTGAATGCAATGTCAATACAGATTTGCGAGACCGGCGGACTAGCAGGGGCGGAGGGACTCGAACCCGCAACCGCTGGTTTTGGAAACCAGTGCTCTACCAATTGAGCTACACCCCTAGCATTGCGAAAGAACGGCTGCCGCAGCTTTTGCCACGACAGCCATTTCGTTTCGTCAATTTTTGTTCATCAAGCTGCTCAACGGGCAGTCAAGCAGAACAAGATTCAACTACTCGAGGATCTTGGTTACAACGCCAGAACCCACGGTCTTTCCGCCTTCACGAATCGCGAAGCGAACGCCGTCGTCCATAGCGATCTTCTTTTGTAGCTCAACTTCGATTCTAACGTTGTCGCCAGGCATGCACATTTCTGCACCCAAAAGCTTGGCCGAACCAGTAACGTCAGTTGTTCGGAAGTAGAACTGAGGACGATATCCACTGAAGAATGGTGTGTGTCGTCCGCCTTCATCCTTGCTCAAGCAATAGATTTCAGCTTCGAACTTCTTGTGTGGAGTAATCGATCCTGGCTTGGCCAAAACTTGACCACGCTCGATGTCTTCACGCTTCATACCGCGGAGCAAGCAACCGACGTTGTCTCCCGCGCGGCCTTCGCCCATTTCCTTACGGAACATTTCAACACCGGTGACAGTGGTCTTGCTGGCATGGTCCTTCAGACCGATCAGCTCAACTTCTTCACCGACCTTGATGATGCCTCGTTCAACCCGACCTGTAGCAACAGTACCACGACCTTCGATCGAGAACACGTCTTCGATCGCCATCAAGAATGGCTTGTCTTCTTCACGAGTAGGCTGAGGAATGTAGCTATCAACTGCGTCTAGCAGATCGCTGATGCACTTGCTGGCAACAGGGTCGCCTGGCTTGTTGTAAGCGTTCAATGCGTTTCCGCGAACGATTGGCACGTCATCACCAGGGAATCCGTACTTGTTCAGCAGCTCGCGAATTTCTAGTTCAACCAGTTCCAACAACTCTTCGTCGTCAACCAAATCGCACTTGTTCAAGAACACAACCAGAGCTGGAACGTCAACCTGACGAGCCAACAGAACGTGTTCCTTGGTCTGAGGCATTGGGCCGTCAGCTGCACTCACAACCAGAATCGCGCCGTCCATCTGTGCGGCACCGGTGATCATGTTCTTAATAAAGTCAGCGTGACCTGGGCAGTCGATGTGTGCGTAGTGGCGATTTGGTGTTTCGTATTCAACGTGCGAAACGGCAATGGTCACTGTCTTGGTAGCATCGCGGACGGTACCGCCCTTAGCGATTTCGGAGTAAGCCTTGGCCTTTGCCAAGCCCTTGGCAGCTTGTACTGCAAGCAGCGCTCCAGTAGTGGTTGTCTTACCGTGGTCAATGTGACCGATCGTGCCGACGTTACAGTGCGGCTTTGTACGCTCAAACTTATCTTTGGCCATTGTTCGTTACACCTAACAACTAAAAACTTGTGACATGCGCGGCCAAAGTGGCTCGCGACCAACCAATACGAAAACAGACAAGCGACAAGAGTCGATTTGGCCGACCTCGAAGCATGAGCTGCTGATGGGACTTGAACCCATGACCTCTTCCTTACCAAGGAAGTGCTCTACCAACTGAGCTACAGCAGCTTTCAGGGAGAGCGGGTGAAGGGAATCGAACCCTCGTATTCAGCTTGGAAGGCTGCTGCTCTACCATTGAGCTACACCCGCAGTTCCTTGTGAATGCCCCCGCTCAGCTTACCGAGCGAGCCGGTCACAAGACGCCTCCGCCGGGGTGAAGAATGTCAGATTTCTGGCATTTCCTCCCAAGCAGATATCCATCAGTTTGCCACCATGGGCCTGTTTCGCCAATGGGAGGTGCAGGATTCGAACCTGCGTAGCCGAAGCAACGGATTTACAGTCCGTCCCCTTTAACCACTCGGGCAACCTCCCTTTTCCCAAATTCCATCCGCGCGGTTAGGGCAGAAGTGTGATTTTCCGTGCAAAAACAAGGAGCCAACAGAGGGACTCGAACCCCCGACCGGCTGATTACAAATCAGCAGCTCTACCAACTGAGCTATGTTGGCCCGTTCAAATACAAGCACATCACCTGTGAATTTAGGAAGGGAAATAGTTTATCGGCGGCCCCACCCACCGCAAGACGAATTTGACTTCCAATTCGGCCTATTTTGTCCCAAAATCCAACCATTTTTGCCCGGATCAATGCTAGCACCCCAGATACACCCCCGCCAATCCCTCTTTGTATGATCCTTTCCCCGCCCACTGGGTTCGCGCAAACCGCAAAACCAAAGGTGGGGAACGCAGGTAATAACTAGCCCAACTCTGCTCCGGAGCTCCATTCTGCTCTTCGAATCCCACCGGCTTGCCCGGCCCGATCCGTACTTTAGGCTTCTCCCTAAACGCAGCGACAATGAATGAATCCCTTAGAAATCAAAGAATTTGGTAAGAAGATGCGGGGTAAGAAAATGGGTGTCGAGAGCTGCAGACCTCCAAATTGAAGCAATCTTTGCGAATTGGAAGTTTGAATGGAGCCTGATTCAACAAACACCAAGGTTACCGGCTTGGGTTCACGACATTGATCGTCCATAATTGTAGCGGTGGAGTTAACCAATCTCGAATAGGTGCAATCATGTCCACAACAGCAGACGATGCAAAGACGATCTACCTAGCAGATTTGAAAGAGAATTTGGAACGCGACTACAAGGGGCAGTACGTTGCAATTGTCAGTCAAACGCGATGCCATTACGTTAGAGCAACGTTCGTAGAGGCCGCACTTGCGGCACGCGAGGCCGAACCAGATCATATCCCGTTTGTTATACGAATCGGTCACGACGCAGCATTTCACATCGGAGCCGCCACAACGTGAAGGCTTGGGTCGATCTTCAGCCCGGAGGGCGCCACATCTTTGCCGGTGGCGTCAGCCACCGGATTCAAACTTGCGAGTTTGCAAAGCCCGGAGGGCGGTACATCAACGGCCCCAGAGCAATCGCAAGCCCTGGCAAGAAGATGGGGCAAGAAAATGTTTCAGCCACTCTAGCCCAACACATGCTGCATGATTTGATCCCTGGTGAGCTTAACATCAGGTTCCATCTTGACTTCGCCTACAAAGACTAAGTCGACGCTCTTCAACGCTTTTCTAAGGTCAAAGCGTATTGGGAAAATCTGCTCAAGGCTTCGATCAAGCAACTGAGCAAGTTTCTGTGGGCCATGCGATTCAATCCAAGGGTCATGATATCGCGCGAGCACAAACCAACTGCCCTTAATGTCGAAGGTAAGATTCAAGAAATGGTCGTTAACTGCGGACCCAGACAGACTGAAGTTCTGCAACAAAGCCCAAACCCAGCTCTCATCGGCTAGCTGAACCTCCGCCCCGATGATAAGCGATTCAAAGCTCCTGGGTGGCAGGGTTTCAACAGGTGCGACTTCCGTACTGCTAACGCTTACGAATCGCCAAACCGATTGTCGCTTTAGATCCGCCGCAGTTAGATCAGAAATCTCCTTTCTCATTTTTGAGTGCGCCATGTTGAACTCGCATTACTCCTTTACACGTACCGGACCGTTTTCTTTGAATGCCCTAACGATCGTAGCACTGTAACACTCCTACGGCAATCAAAAACGGGCCTCGAATCCCACCGGCTTGCCCGGTAGGTACTTTAGGCTTCTCGCTAATGCCACCACCGTCTTCTCTTCAGCCCGGAGGGTGTCACCTCTTTTTCGGTGCGTCAGCCGTGCGTCAGCCGCTTCGGTTCACGGCATTGTTCTATTGCGTTCACGTGCGTAGGGTTTAGAGCCGGGCATTACATCGGTTGAACTGGCCGTTCCTGCAATGCGTTCTTCGAGCAGGTCTATAAAAGCGTAGCCGATATCAATTAAATAGTCACGATCCAAATCCACATATTTGCAGCCCTCAATGCCGAGCAAATTTAAGGTGTCAGCCTGAAATTTTGTGTCTGATTCCAGCAACGTTTTCATCAATGAGTCAATCGCGTATCTGACGGCAGCCCGTCCTTTAGGAGTCGAGCAAGCATCTTCCATGTGATGGGGCGTACAACCGCCGAAGTAGAATCGTGATGCTAGCAGCCATCGGTTTCGGATTTCAAATGTCGCTGTGTGCTCTCCCTTATCAGTGGGCTCCGGAAGATGCAACGCAAGCAGTCGCAGCCAAAGCTCCAACATTTCGTCGCGCATCCAGAATCCGGGTTCGGTACCCGTGCATCCTTCATGAATTGTGACGAATGTCGTGCCCATATGATCAAACGCTAAGCAACAGAACGGCACACGTCACCGAGTCGCGGCAAGGAGACGTTCCATTTCGTTAAAGCACCGGCCGCGACTTCGGTGCACGTGATTGTTGTCCCACGCCCTCACTTGTCCATCCAATCGTAGCCCAGTGCAGATTGGCACCTTTCTACAATGGGTTTCGCACGATCTTCGTGTTGTTGTGAACAGTAACCGATGAAGACGTCACCGCCATCCATCGCGACGAAAGAGACATAGGCCAGTTCATCGGTCGGATCGTCCGAGATCCAAACATGAACCGCAGTATCGCGGACGCGAGTATGCCAGTCAAGTATTGCTTTGGGGGCTCTTAGGCGAACAAACGTTTCGATCATGCTGCCAACTTGATCTTGGCCTTCCGTTGCATTCAGCTCAACGTGATCAAATTCGTCCTTGATTCGTCGGCAGATTTCTTTAGCTGTCAGATCAGGCTTATCTTTCGGCGGCAACAGTCTTGTGGGCATTCTCGAATGTCTGCTTTAGTAGGACAGCGGTAGCCATCACCTGGCACGCGCGAGCATGGCTTCCAAGTCGAAAACGGCCGATCGCGTGCTCGGCGTGCATGGCTTGTACTCCGGCAATTGGCTTCTGGGTTGCTCATTAGTCTCGCATTGTATCATTCATTCCCCCCGCCGGACAATCATGAACGATCGAAACGCGATCGAAGGTTTTGGAAGTGCCCTGGGAAGTCGACGTTGGAATTGGATATCAAGTCGTACCAAGCACCGTCGCGAACTTCATATCGCGCCAGTGGCACTTGAGCGTCAAACGCCAACAGACCATTGCTTATTGATAATCGTTTGTGGAGAAGGAATGCCAAAATGGCCATCGTCTCCATTTGAATTGGTCGGAGATCTCCATCAGGAATCGGGGTTCGGGTGTCCAGTATGTAGGCGTAGTCCTCAAAGTTACATTCTCGATCGTTTTCGAGTCCGTGATCACGTTGAAGCGTCAATTCCATTCCGAGGAAGCGGCAGAATTGATCGGCACAGTCACCTTCGTAGGGCGCAAAGTTGACGCCGATTATCGACCTGAAACGTGATACAAGCGTCGTCAAGTCGTCTTCCGCGTTGAACAGATACTGGACAGTGATGCTCACGAGGATTCTCTTGCCGCAGAAACGCTTGAAATCACGCAGTCGCCGCGCATGATTCGCCATTACCACAGCACGCGTACGGCGACTTGCGTACATTTCGTTGTTACCCTATGACGCGGCGGAAATCGCCGCGATCCGACAATGCAGTCAGTATAGCACGAGCAATTTTACCACCACCACTCGCCGATGGTTCGATCGGAGACACTGATGAGTAGTCCGACGATTCATTGCAAATCGTTCGTAGATCAATCAGTGTCGTGCCAAGCTCGAAAGCCGTACGCGTGATTGTGTCATTGAACAGGCAAAGCCCGGCGGTCTCGGATGAATCGAGACCAGGAACCGAGTCGTACACTGTGCAAGTCACGAGTGGAAGTCGCAATTCGCGTAATTGACAAATCAATCGTCGATACTCCGACTTGAAGCCGACGAGCAATTCCGCGATGCGTTGGAGTGATGAGCGGACGTCCGTGGATTCTTCAGCGAAGATATTGCCCGCCGTCCAAAGTGCATCATTGCCTCCCGCGCTCAAAACTAAGTGAGTTGCATCATCTGGAACGCGTTCGAGTTGACGGAACACCGACGAAACAGTCGCGCCGTCCAACGCAATCATGGTTACACGATCGCCTGCGGGCAAAATCCGTCGAACGTGTTCGACGACAGATGGGCCGCCAGGCACGTACAGTGCGTTGTCGAATATGGAATCGCCAAGAAGTACGATGTGTCGTGTCACTCAAACCTCAATAGGGTAACGCTATGCATCAGCAGGCCGGCGCAAGACGCGTGATTTCAAAACCGACCCGACCGCCGGCTATGCGAGTTCTTTGTCTTCCGGCCATTGCCATTGATCTGCCGCAACGCGCCCGATGAAATCGTGATATGGGCTGCCTTCGTAGCCATCAAGAAACGGCTCGATCGCGAACGTCTCGAGCGCCTTCAGAGTCTCAAAGACACCACCCTGGAAGGCATCGGCGAGCATGCCTGCAATCACTTCGCGTTGGTCGTCATTGAGAGTTGCCAACAGTTGATTAATTCTGTATTGTTCGAGTAACTCCTCAGACTCCGCAGTTGCATTTTGATTCCAGATTCCAGCGCGGGCACGAGTTGGTCCTATCGCACCTTGTCCGTTCTGACATTCGTCTACTAGCCGATCAATAAAGTCTCTGTAAAGCTGCGGCTTCATGAATGTGCATCGCTGGCAAAAAGAATCTATGTAAGTCCTGGGTTGGGGTGGGAGCCCTTCGATAAAATCTGGCGACTCAGACCCGTGATCTTGGGTTGTTAGTAGCAACCACGTCACATTTAGTACCACCCCAACCCTAAGGAACAACAATGAAAATTCT
>CAUJKA010000265.1 GCA_963204965.1 Planctomycetota bacterium
GGAAAAGCGGAGATTCGTGTGTATGCCGCTACGAACTCCAACCGCAGTTGGCCTGAGCAAGTACGACAAGCAGCCATCGAAGGCGCTATGAATGCCAATGCGACCAACTTTGGACGCTTTGACAATTGGTATCATCAATACACGCCGTACCCTACCGAAATGCCCCTGCTTTTCTCCACAAGTTTCGAAAATTCCTTCACCTCTGAACCGAAGGTTGCATTAGATCGGTCAACTTTAGACTCGCTCACAGGAACCAACACCCAGCTTGCGAATGTCGACGAATCGGATTGGGTCAAAACGGACGGTGAGTATCTCTACATCGTTTCACAGAACAATTACGGCTTATACGATGCCGTCTTCAGAACCGACTACATTTACGTTAGAGATCCAGTCACGACTTTGACAGTGGTGGACGTACGCAAACCATCAGAGCCAAAGGTTATCGTCAGTCGTCAACTCAGTGGATTTCCCGTCTCGCTAGATCTACATGAAGATCGCCTGACCGTTTTTTACACCGGTTCACAGACCAAGGTCGATGTGTTCGACCTTTCGACGCCTGCGCAGATGTCGTTAGTCTCAAGCTCAGTGTTTTCTGGATACTTCAAATTCGCTAGGCGAGTCGATGATCGACTGGTGGCATTCACCCAAAGCAATCAAGTTCCATCTTTGAGCTACTCGTTGTATGACGAACGCACTTTGAGTGACCAGCAGCGTGACAATAGTGCGGCACCTTCTCAGGCGAAGCTGGTAGCACCTGCGGTTGAGCCCTGGGGCTATTGGAATTACTCTCCGCTGAAGATCTCCGAGTTGGGTACGGAATTCCTGGCCCGGATCTCTGAAAACATTGATGACTTTTTGCCCAACTACACAATCCATGGTTCCAACGGAGAACAGTTGAAATCTGGTAGCCTAATTGATTTCGAACAGAACGATCTTGGTCGGCATGTAACAAATTTTAACTACCTGACGAACATCATTACGCTGAACACCGGCGCAAATGACGGTGGGTTGATCGATTGGGACGTGGCTCAAGGCGCGTCGCAGGTTCTGGTAACGAACGAATCGATCTATGTTGCGGGATTCTTGTGGGAAAGCAATGGAACCACAATTGAGAAGTTTGATTTTAGCGCCGATGAAGTCCAGTTCGCCGCCTCGGGGAACGTAGAAGGCTCCTTGCGTGTCGATTTTTCGATGGATGAGTTTGAAGGCAATCTACGGATCGTAACTTCGGATTTTGGAGCGCTCGGTAGAGTTTCCGAATGGACACAGCAAGGCCCATCTACCAACCTGTTCGTACTAGCCGAAACCGATAACGCAGAGCTAAGCGTTATTGGCTCGTTGAAAGGCTTAGCACCTGGGGAAACCGTTTTCTCCGTGCGATTTGACGAGCAGACTGCGTATGTGGTTACGGCAATAGTAGTTGATCCGCTGTTTGTTATTGATCTAAGCGATCCTACAAAACCTGTACTCAAAGGCGAACTCAAGGTTCCAGGTGTTTCCACATACCTCGAACTCATCGACGACAACTACTTGTTGAGCGTCGGACGAGGTGATTTGCAATGGGGTTCTACGGCTGTATCGCTCTTCGACATCAGTGATCCAACCTCTCCAAAACTCGTGGATCGAGAGATCATCGAAAACTCTTGGATGGAAACGAACTATCAGGCCATTCAGTTTTTGGATGCCTTCGACACCTTGGCTATTCCGCTCAATGGATGGGGGACTGATGGAACTTGGTCAAACAAAGTATCGACTTTTGCAGTCGATGTTAACAAAGGGATTGAGCTGACTGAGACGGTCGGTTTTGATTCTCCTGCCTCCCGTTCGCTGCAAATTGGGGACTATCTCTACGCATTGTCGAGTAGTCAAATCAAGGTCATCAGCCTTGCTGATCCGAGCTTTGAAGTCGTCACGCTCAACTACATTGACAGCGAGCTTCCGCCGCCTTCTAAAACTGAGCCTGGCAATACTTCACAGCCGACTCAAACGATCACTACACTTCTGCCCACAGTCAAAGTTAGTGCGACCGCGGGCATGCCAATCACGGTCGATCTTCCATTCCAAGTAGCAAGTGAGTTGACAGCGAAGATCAAGTCTGCCGTGATTGAGGCTGGCGTAGGCGAAGTCGAGATTGTCAACGATGGATCGCAAATCAAATTCACACCTGACCGTCGTGCTCGTGGACCGCAGTTAGTTAAGTACATCGTTGATTCAGAATCTGGAACTCGTGAAGCGACTTTGGAGATCGAGCCTAGCACTTGGCAATGGCACAACGACACGGATCAACTGGACTGCAACGACGATGGCCGAATCACACCTTCCGACGCGTTGCTCACCATCAATGTGATGAATCAATTCGGTTCCATTAGCACCGCATCGCTTGACCGCATGTACGGCGATGGATCCATGAACGACATTCACTACTTCGACACCAATTCCGACGGTCACGTCTCTCCGATGGATGCCTTGTTGATCATCAATCGACTCAACGAAAATGCGGAAGCGAGATCTGTCGAGCGGTCCGCCCAGTCTGCGCTGGTCGGCAGTGGCGAAGCGGCTCAATTCACTTTTTATGATGCTCCGGATGTTGATAAGAAACGCCGTTCCTAGCCTAAGGTGCTTCAGCATGAGTCGACCCATTCGGAACGCCATCGTCAAGGTTGCGTGTCTTTGGTTGATTGCGATCCAAGGGCAACTCGTAATCGGCGTGCCACAAAAGGACAGTGGGATAGCTGCAAACTTTGTGGGTGACAAGGGAATCAAGTCTGATCCGCGAGTCGTATTCGTGGAGAGTTTTGAAGATAGCCTTGATGAGATCTCTTCGCGCTGGGATACGGTTCGCGACAAGGAGATCATGTCGATCAGCGCAGAGATACCTCAAGGCAGTTCTGGTAAACAGTCGCTACTGATGTCACAGGTTGCTGAGAAGGGAACAGGCGGCGATTTGTACCGAGTGATGGAGGGTGCAGAACGGCTTTACACGCGAATGTATGTTCGAATTGCAGAAGACTGTGAGCCGATTCATCACTTTGGCACCTGTGTCGGTGGCAACAATCCGGCTACACGTTGGCCATCGGTCAAAGCTGGACAGCCTACAGATGGTGCCAAGACTTTCTGGCTGGGTATCGAACCGTTCGGCGAATTATGGCAATGGGACTACTACGCATATTGGTGCGAGATGCGAGGTAGTCCCCCTCGCGGGCAAACTTGGGGGAATTCGTTCATTCACAATCCTAAGTTGACCGTCAAACGCGGCGAATGGACCTGCATCGAAGTCATGGTACAAATGAATGACATCGGGAAATCGAACGGCGAACTCGCCTTGTGGATTAACGGCGAAAAGGTGAGTCACCTAGGGCTCGGCTTTCCGCGCGGAAAGTGGGAGTTCGACAAGTTCAAGCCCGGTATTGGCGGCGAAGGAGTCAAATGGAATCACGAGAAGGGTGCTCGGGAGCACTTCACTACGGCACCTGGCGGAGATCCATTTGAAGGCTTTCGATTTCGTACTGACGCAGACCTCAAGATCAACTACGTATGGTTGTACACTTATATCACTAAGGGTACAGCCGGACATGTCAACCGAGTTTGGTTCGACGATGTTGTCGTGGCCCGTGAGTATATTGGTCCACTCAAAAACTAGCCAAACGCACAACGCGGACAATGCTGCAGTCAGTGCTCCTACCAGCGCATCGTTTGTCGGCCCGCGTCAATTAGATGTTGTGCTTCGGCGCTCAAGCCGTACTCCAAGCCAGCTTGGTTGAGCTCCAGAAACATGTTGAAGCGTCCATAAGGTGAGTCGTTGTAGACGACCGCCGCTGGCGAGATATGTACGAGACTGGTGGGAGCTCCGTTCCATTTGATGACGTATAGATTGCCTCCCAACGAAGGCTCTTGAGTCATCTGGTAAGCTCGTTGCAACTCGGCGACGAAACGCGTGGGCTCGCCAACCGTCCCATGGACCGTTAATCGCTTGAGCTGCTTGTAGCGATCAAAGTAGTAGGTCACGGTTCCGGCAAGATCACTAGGAGTTGGGCCGGTAACAAGTGGTGCACGCATGCCGTCCAACTGCGTTTCTGAAAGCAGAGTTGAAACTCGGGGGAATCGAGCTATGACCCATTCAGGCGTGACATCGAACCGCAAGACTTCAGCTAACGAAACGACTGGAACTTGGTCTAAAGTTCGATTTTGTGGATTGAACGGATCAGCATTGATCGGAGAACCACCCGCGGACGCGTTTCCATAACCGCCGGCAGCGCCTAGCCCATTCAACCCGTTGTAGCTCAGGCTGTTTGGATCGTTCGACGCTGAGGTCACCCCAAGGCCTTGCGAAGCAGATGTGAGTGCGGATTGACCCTGCTTGCCGACTTCAGTCTCGTACCATAAGTACGGTCCGCCAGCCGCAGCAGCAAGTAGGAAAAGTCCTGTTACCGGACTGCGCAGGAGCGTTTCAGAGATGGCCATCATGCCCTCGACACGGTTAGCAATTGGGAGTGGGGTCAGCCTTGCTGATCAAGAATGTTGGAATCTCTGATTGCAGAAAGTTGGAGCGGACTGCAATCAGGTTTAGAGCTGCGTTATGGAGCACGGAACAAACTCGATGTCCCCGATTCGGCGGGGCTCTAACAAGGCTTATCGCTTCCATCGACGAAGCGCCCGAGGTTCGTGAAAAAAACTGGTTGAGCTGTCGAATTGCGTCTATTCCTCATTCCAAGGATTACCAGAAGAAGTCCGTTCATCCCCAAATTCGAACTTCCGGCTACAATCAGTTGCGTTCCCATGCCCATTACTAACTACTAACTGCTAACTGCTAACTGCTAACTGCTAACTCCTTACTCCTTACTCCTTACTCCTTACTCCTTACTCCTTACTCCAAATGACGGCCATGCGATTTATTCGAAGCTCGAACATTCCAGCGTGCGTGCTTGCGCTATTGCTCCTGGCCTTAGTTCAGATGCAGAGCCAAGCTGGCGATTTGCCTCGTCTGAAAGTCAGCGAGAACCAGCGCTACTTAATCACCGACGACGGCAAGCCTTTCTTCTGGCTGGGCGACACCGCTTGGGAATTGTTTCATCGCACAACTCGCGAAGAAGCGATTCACTACCTGGATGTTCGTTCCAAGCAAGGCTTCAATGTTGTTCAGGCTGTTGCGCTGGCCGAAGAAGATGGACTGAATGTCCCCAATTCCTACGGGCATCTTCCACTAACCGCCAACGATCCTACAAAACCGACTCTCGTGGATGGGTCCGAGAATGACTATTGGGATCACGTTGATTTTGTCGTAGCTGAAGCGAATCGTCGAGGAATCTACGTTGGATTCTTGCCGACGTGGGGTGACAAATGGAATAAGAAATGGGGCGTTGGCCCCGAGGTTTTCAATGCACAGAATGCGGAGGCCTACGGTCAATGGCTAGGCGAACGTTATCGCAACGCAGGTGTTGTTTGGATTCTAGGCGGCGACCGCCCCGTTGAGAACGACAACCACAAAGAGATCATTCGCGCGATGGCCCGCGGGCTACGGTCTGCCGATGGCGGCAAACACTTGATCACATTTCATCCCACGGGTGGTCAAAGTTCCAGCGGTCCCTTTCACAAAGAGGAATGGCTGGATTTCAATATGCGCCAAAACGGTCACGTTGCCGAGTTCACTGGGCGATACGACAAAACGCGTTCCGACTATGACTTACGTCCGATCAAGCCGGTGATTGATGGTGAACCGATCTATGAGGATCATCCGATCTCTTTCGATGCCAAGAAGCTTGGGCATTCTGTTGCTACCGATGTCCGTCGACCGTTGTATTGGGATCTATTCGAAGGGGCGTTTGGACATACTTACGGCAACCATGCGATTTGGCAGTTTTGGAATGTTGATCGCGAGCCCAAGAACAACCCGCTCTTGCCTTGGAAAGAGTCCTTGTTGCAGCATGGCGCCTTACAGATGCAGTACGCTCGAGCACTCCTGGAATCGCGGCCGTTTTTGACTCGCATTCCCGATTCATCATTCATCGTTGCAGATAAAGTGTCAACCAACATTCCTGGAGCTGGCAGATATCAGTTTGTTGGTACCCGTGATGAAGATGGGACGTACCTAATGGTCTATGTTCCTGTTGGGCGAAAATTCAGCCTGCAATTGGACGTTCTAAAGGCTGAGAAAATCCAAGCTTGGTGGTTCAATCCGCGAACGGGGCGAGCCGATTCGGCGGGCACATTTGTCAATGAAGGCAAGCGTGAGTTTGTTTCGCCCGATCCAGGCGAATCCATCGATTGGGTGCTCGTTCTCGACGACGCATCCAAAGACTACAAAGCTCCAGGTACGAAGTAGTATCCTCTCTCATAAATTGCAAAATCGAAATTGATTCTTAACGAAGCACAACAGTGGCTCATCGACTTTGGTAGGTCGTTTCTTCTTGAGCAAGCGCAGAAACAGCGAGCCGGGTTGAGCCAAGTTCAGCAAGCTCTACTGCAACAACAAATCGAGTGGCGTCGGCGCAGTCGCTTTCGTTTTCCTCAGCCTGACCTGTGGCTTTGGAGCGATCGAAGTCTGTCGCAAGCCAGTGATTGGTTGTCGGCTTGCTTCAAGGCATCGCTTGTCCCTCCATCGGTCCTAGCATTAGATGGTTGCTGCGGCGCAGGAGTCGACGCAGTTGCGTTAGCCTTACGAGGTCCCGTAATCGCAGTCGACGAAGATCCATGGATGGCCGCACTTGCCAAAAGCAATGCTGCTTCGCACGGTCAACAAATTCAATCGTATGCGGAGCCTCTAACAACGGCTTCACTGCGTCAATCCCAATGGATGCATGCAGATCCCGACCGTCGACCTGGCAATGTTAAAACCTTGGAAGCCGATGAGTTCACGCCAGCCATTGAACAACTAGTAGAGATGCTAGAGGGCTTAGACGGCGGGATCATCAAGATTGCTCCAGCAACTCGACTAAGCCCAGGCATGATCGATTGGGTAAGCGAGCATTGCACTCGCGTTTGGATGGGCAGTTTCGGCGAATGCCGCCAACAACTGTTGCTCTACGGTCAAGCCAGAAACAGCGAGTGTCTGCAAAAGATGTTCGAGGTATCTCTCCCGCAGGAGTCCGCCTCGCAGGAGTTTCCCATCAATCAGCCTGGTGTTCGGATGGCCGCAGTGCTCTGTCCCACAGACAGCGCTTCTGCACTGTCGTTCAAGTACATGCATCGCTCGGAAAATCCGACGGCCAGCTTCCGCGGTGAATTGTTTGCTCGAGCCGAAGAGGATGTTGAAGAGGTTGATGTCGACGAAGAAGTTGGCGAGTACGTTTACGACTTGCACGCAGTGCTTCATGCAAGTGAGCTCCACGAGTCCTGGGCTGCGGAGCGGGACCTGACGGCCATCACTGACTCTCGCGGCTACTTTACCAGCGACCACGCGATCGACAGTCCGATGGCTCAGTGCTTTCAAGTGGTAGAAGTCGTTTCCATGGACGATAGAAAACTGCGAAAATGGCTCAGAAGTCAGAATGCTGGAAACGTTGAGATCAAATGCCGACTTCACACGCTGGATGCAAGCGCGTTACAAAGGCGGTACTCATCGGACCAAGGTGATCCAATGACCTTACTGGTGACCCGCTTCGGTGACCGAGTGCGTGCCATCGCTTGCCGACGACTGTAGCGGCACAAAGCAGCAGGCACACTCCGTGTGCCGTCCGCTGTCTTCTTCTTCTTCTTCTTCTTCTTTGCCCGCACCCACAGTCGTCGCTGCACTGGGGATCCTCGTGCTGATTTAGTTTCTTGCGACAAAGCTGGAAAATCAGCGGACGGCACACGGAGTGTGCCTGCTACTTTCACGCCTCAGAAGAAGCGGACGGCACATGGAATGTGCCTGCTACTATTTGTTAGCCGGTTGTTTGTTACAATGATCGGTTTCGAAAACCGCAACTCTGACAGTCTCCTAATTCCGGTGGTCCATTTTCGCAACTTTCGAACACTCTTTGCCGCACTCCTAGGCCTCCTTTGGTTGGCTTCGAGTCACATTGGCGAGCGTTGCTGCGCTCAGGAAACACCCGCCAAGCCTGCTATTACGCCTGCTGGGACTGAGACTACTGGGACTGAGACTACTGAGACTACTGGGACTGAGACTACTGGGACTGAGACTACTGGGACTGAGACTACTGGTTCGGCCGATCCCGCACAATCATCCCCGGAAGTCACCCCTGTAACGACAACTCAAGTTGAGCCGGCGACTGCTGAACCTAGTCTGAGCGAAGCATCTAATACTACACCACCGTCTGCTACACCCGATTCCGCAACTGCACCCAAGTCTGAGGAAGCTACATCGGTCGAACAGACGAGCGGTCCAGAAGCTGACGCAAAAACACCCGACAACTCACAATCAACAGAGCAAACCACTGAGCCAGCCAGCGAGCGGCCGTCAGATCTTAAGCCTGCTCCTTCGAATACAAACCAAGAGGCCGCGACAACTCCAGCCGCAGCTCAGTCCGATACGAGTGAAGGTACTTCGCCCACGGTTGAAGGCCCCTCAGCGGATGAGACGCGACGACTGGAAGCGGCAGATCTATTTCCAACATATATGCTGTTGGGAGTCTTACTGGTTACCCTGGCCGTGGCCTCGATAGTCGGACAGTACTTGCGACGTCAACCCTCGGAATCGGTCAATCCGGCGTTGGTTCGCAGATTTCGCCAGCGGGTGAATGCATGGTGGTTGATGACGGCCATTCTTTCCTTCAGTTTGGCAGTGCATCCTGTAGGAATCGTAGTGCTGTTCTTCTTGACCTCGTTTTGGGCTCTTCGCGAGTTCATTACGATGGCTCCAACGCGCCGCGGCGACCATCGAGCGCTATTCTGGGCGCTGATCGTTTTTACTCCGCTTCAGTACTTATTGATTGGCATGGAGCGAATTGTGCCAAGCTGGGATTTCTATGGCTTGTACAGCATTATGATTCCAGTGTACGCAACGATCTTTGTCCCCGCGCGTATTGCCATGGCTGGTGACGCCAAACGATTTCTCGAACGATCAGCACAGATTACTTCGGGGCTATTGATCTGTGTCTACGCGCTCAGCCACGCACCGGCACTTCTCAACCTCAAACTGTACACCTCCAGCGGCGAACGTTGGCATGGTAGCACCGCGGGCTTGTTGTGCTTCTTCGTTTTGCTCACACAACTCTCAGAGATCCTTCAGTGGACTTGGGGACAGGTCGTTGGCAAAAGGATGATCGCTCAAGACATCAGTACCAGTCGTACTTGGGAAGGATTTCTTGGCGGAACATTGTCGCTGGGAATTGCTGGAGCAGTGCTGTGGTGGGTAACTCCCTTTACCATTTGGGAAGCCGCGTGCATTTCGATGGTCATCGGCGGCATGGGCATGTTTGGCGGAATGACGATGAGTGCCATTAAGCGTGATCGAGGCGTGAACGATTACGGATCGCTGGTCTTGGGACATGCGGGCGTTTTGGATCGCATCGACACATTGTGTTTCGCGGCTCCAGTGTTCTACCATCTCACGCGATTCTTCTACACGATCAACTAACTGCAAAATCTAACACCTGGAATCGGAGTATCAACGACCATGGGCGATACGATTTTTGGAAAGATCATCCGCAAAGAAATCCCGGCCAAGATTGTCTACGAAGATGATAGTTGTTTAGCGTTTCACGACGTCTCGCCTCAAGCTCCCGTACATGTGCTAGTCATTCCCAAGAAGCCGATCATTTCGCTGGAGCAATTGGAAGACGAGGATGCACCGCTGTTGGGACATCTTTGGCTGACCATTCAAAAGGTAGCACGACAATTGGAGCTTGCCGAATCAGGCTATCGCGTCGTGGTGAACTGTGGCAAGGACGGAGGGCAGTCGGTCGATCACTTGCACTTCCACATCTTGGGTGGACGAGCTCTCAAGTGGCCGCCTGGGTAACGCGTAAACTGCATTTGCATAAGTCGCTAACGACAATACTCATCGAGCCTTCAAATGAAAAACTCACCTGTCTCATTGGGCTTAGACTTTGGAACTGAAAGTGTCCGAGCGATCTTAGTCGATTGCACTGGTCAGCAACTTGGCACCGGGACTGGCGACTATCGTCATGGTCAGATCATCTACAGCCTTCCTGGCAGCGCAGATCCGTTGCCCGCGAACTTTGCGTTGCAGGCACCCAACGATTGGATCGAGTCGGCAGCAATAGCGACTCGCGCGGCAATTGCCGAATCGGGCTTGGATGTTTCGCGAATCGTTGGCATCGGGGTCGACTTCACCAGTTGCACAATGCTGCCCACCTTGATCGATGGAACGCCTCTAGCCAATCTTCCTCGATTTAGCAATTCTCCACTTGCTTGGCCAAAGTTGTGGAAGCATCATGGCGCGATCGAGCAGACCCGGCGGATGAACGAGATCGCCACGCAGCGCGGCGAAGCGTTCCTTAGTCGTTATGGTGGAACGATTGGCTTGGAGTGGTTCTTCCCCAAGATGTTGGAGACTATTGAGCTTGCTCCAGAGGTTGCAGAAGCGGCCGAAGTTTGGTTGGAGGCTGGTGATTGGTTCGTCTGGCAATTGGTCGGTGGAAGCGCTGCACATTTGCCGAGGTCGACATGTCAGGCTGGTTACAAAGCGCTTTGGGCTCCGACAGAAGGTTACGCCAGTCGTGGCTTCCTTGAAGCGGTTCATCCCAAGTTACTCGAGGCTTCCGAAAATAAATTGCCTGGAAAGATGCTCTCGCCTGGTGAGCTAGCTGGATATTTACAACCAACGATGGCAGAACATTTAGGACTGCCCAGCGGCATTGCTGTTTCAGCCGCGATCATCGACGCTCACGCAGCCGTTCCAGGTGTTGGTGCCGCCGAACCGGGGGCGCTGGTGATGGTAATGGGCACGAGCAGTTGTCATATGCTCAACAGCCTGCATCACAAGCCTATCGATGGAATTGCGGGAGTCGTTGACGGCGGTATATTGCCTGGGCTCTTTGGATACGAGACGGGACAAGCCGCAGTGGGTGATGCATTCGCTTGGCTCGTTAAGTTGCTCAATCAAGTGGGCTTTGAAAGGCTTGCAGCCGAATCTCGAAGCCTACCACCGGGAGCTAACGGCGTTCTTTGCATGGATTGGATGAATGGCTGTCGAACGCCCCTCATGGATGGGGCCTTAAAGGGAGGCTTTGTTGGGCTGACACTTGGTACGCAACCAGCGCAACTTTATCGAGCCCTCTTGGAAGCGTCAGCCTATGGTCTACGTTGGATCGTTGAATTGCTTCGTGATGGATGTGTTCCCGTGAATCGGTTCATTGCGACTGGCGGCCTACCTCACCATAATCCCGATCTGATCCAAGTGTACGCGAATGTCCTGGGAGCGCCTGTTGAGATCCATCCCAGTCAACATGGATGTGCGGTTGGCGCTGCTGTGTTAGGCATGTTAGCCGCCGGGCAGGAAAAGAGCGGCTTTAGCTCGGTCATATCCGCGGCTCAAGCAATGGCCAGTGCGCCTCAAGGTCAGCAGAAGGTGATCCAACCCGATAGACAACATCAGGCTGCTTACGATCAGCTGTACTTGCAGTATCGCAAGCTTGCACAAGCCATTCAATCATTGGCTTAAGGTAGGTCAAACTCCTGCCGGGTTTGACCGAGATAGACGACGAGTTAATTGCGATCGTAGTGATTTCGTTAAGCACTGCTTCGAGAGAAATTGTCGTTGTGCGAGTACAACTTCTTAACGCAGTCAAGCGTTGGTTCTTTCCGGCAGATAAGAACCTACCCGAGTCAGTCCAAAGTTGCGTTCCGAGTAGGTTAAACTCCTGCCGGGTTTGACCGAGGTAGGCGACGCGTTGATAGTTGCCGCAGTGGCTTCGTTAAGCACTGCGTCGAGTTAGATCGTCAGCCGGCAACTAGCAACCCGTCTTCTACGACGATCTCGGTGGTAATGCTCTTGGCAACGGCTGGCTTGTTGTTGAGTTCGCTTCGCATGATCGTAACATTCGCAGGAGCGACCAACCCGAGCGTAATGCGATTGCCTTTGATTCGTACGACTTCAACAGTAATGTTGTCACCGATAACGATCTTGTCACCAACTTTGCGGCTTAAAACTAGCATTTTTGCTTCTCCCCTGTCCTTAGTGTTTACCAGAATCCTGCGGCAGATTTGAGATTTTTGAGTGCCGCGGCTCAACACTATTAAGTATCAGCCGCCCGTGGACACCTTTGGTCAAACTGGAGAAGATTCTGTGGAAACACGGGAAATTCCTGGGATCTTGGGGAGTCGGAGCCTCGAAGACAGTGCGTTCCAAGCCAGAGCCTCGGAACGAGGTTAGACTGCCAAGCGGAAGCTCCCGGTTACGCCAAGACTTGCTTAATCGGGCGAGCGTCTAAGACGCCGGTGAGCTTTTCATCCAGGCCACCATGGAAATAGGTCAACCGTTTAGGATCCAGGCCCATCAAGTGCAAGATGGTTGCGTGCAGATCACGCAGATGAAATGGATCGACTACAGCGTTTTCGCCAATCTCGTCGGTCTCTCCTACCGAGACGCCTGGTTTCACACCAGCACCAGCTAGCCAATAGGAAAAGCCTTTAGGATTGTGATCACGGCCGCCGGGTTTGCCACCCGTATTGAAGGTCTCCGACACAGGCATACGTCCGAACTCGCCTCCCCAAACAACTAGCGTCGATTCGAGCAACCCGCGTTGCTCTAAGTCTCTAAGCAAGGCAGCAATCGGCTGATCGACTTCGGGGCAGTGGAGCTTGAGGTTCTCTTCAATGCCATGATGGCCATCCCAAGTGTTCTGACCGCCCGCATTACCGCCGCCAGAGTAGATTTGAATGAAACGCACACCTCGCTCGACCAACCTTCGGGCGATCAGGCATTGTTTTCCGAAGGTACTTGGCCCTTGTGCAAGCGAATGCCAGTCCGGCTTGGGTTGGTTGATGCCATACATCTCGATTGTCGCGGCTGACTCCTGCGATAGATCAAGCGCTTCGGGAGCTTCAGTTTGAAGATTGAAGGCAAGTTCGTAGCTGGCGATGCGAGCAGAAAGTTCGCTGTAACCAGGATGCGATTCCAAGTGCTGTTGATTGAGCGAGTTGATCAAGTCGATCTCGTCGCGTTGTTGCGCACGACTAACACCCTGCGGAGGGCGAAGGTTCAAAATCGGCGGATCGGCCGTTCGAAAGACTGTTCCTTGATAGGCTGCAGGCATGTAGCCACTCGCCCAATTCGGCGAGCCACTGGTTGGACCACCGCGAGGATCTAACATAACGACATAGCCCGGCATATTTTGATTGACGGTTCCCAATCCGTAGGTAACCCAAGACCCGAGCGATGGATGGCCTTGCAAGATTCGACCACAATTGATCTGAAGCAATGCGCTACCATGAGCAAACGAATCACTTTGAAGTGACTTGATGACTGCAAGCTTGTCCATTTGCTGAGCAATGTGAGGAAACGCGTCCGAACACCATTGCCCGCTTTGGCCATGCTGTGCAAAGGAACGACGGCTGGCTTGTAAGGTGGCCTTTGTCTTTGTTCCGCGGCGGAATTCGTTCTCGATCGACTTGCCGTCGTTGTTCTGAAGTTCAGGCTTGTAATCGAACAGGTCAACTTGCGAAGGACCACCAAACATAAAGAGAAAGATACAAGCCTTGGCTTTGGTGGGCAGCATGGGTGGCTTAGCTGCGAGCGGATTGGCTGAGGAACTATCGGATCGATCACCAGGTGTACTCGCCTGCAATCCTTGCTCAGCAAGCATCGATGAGAGCGCGAGCGACCCAAATCCAGCGCCTAGCTCGGTAACGAAGTGCCGTCGTGAATTACGATTGACTTGATGTTCTGATGGTTGCATGTTAACTCAGTCGATATAGATGCACTCGGTGCTGTTTAGTAGAGCTCGACACAGGCTTGTCCAGATCGTCAGTTCGTCGCGTGTGCTCTGTGAAGGCGATGTCAGGAATTGCTCAATTGTCTGATGCTCTGAGGGCGATGGCTTTCGCTGATAAACGATGTTCCAAAGCAAAGCAATTCGGCCATCAAGGCTGTTGGAATCTGCGAGCAATCGGCGGGCAAGTCTTTCAGATTGCTTTTGCACAAATTCGTCATTCAGCATCATCAGTGATTGTGGAGCGACGGTAGTAATCGGGCGTTGACCAACTGGAGAGATACTGTTGGCAAAATCAAACGATTCAAGGATCGGGTCCTTTAGAGATCGTTTAACGATGAGAAAAACGCTTCGGCAATTTTGCTCGTCGTCAGAACTTTTGCCCCAGCTACTCAGCGAGACTGGATTGGCCGTGTCGCGGATTTCTTGAGATAAGTTCGAATAAACGCTAGGCCCCGAGTTCTTCGGGTGAAGCGTACCTGCGTAGTGCAAAATGGAATCTCGCAAAGCTTCCGCATCCAAGCGACGCAAATTCTGCCGCCAGAAGTATTGATTTTCGGGGTCCTTTAACTCAGCTGCATCTGTTTGAGAAGCATTCACGGTCAATTCTGACGGAGACGATGGCGATCGCACAGCGTCGGAACTTGTAGACTCAGCTTTCGTAGTTCGTGAGGACATTTGATAGGTCTTCGATAACATGATCGCTCGATGCATGGCTTTGATGGACCATCCGCTTTCGATAAGCTGCACGGAGAGGAGGTCAAGCAACTCAAGATTGCTTGGAGCGATTCCTGTGTAACCAAAGTCATCGGGAGTGGTGACGATTCCCGATCCAAAGTGCTTCAACCAGATGCGGTTGGCCAACACGCGAGCAGTTAATGGATTTGACGGTGCAGTCAACCAATTTGCCAAGTCCAGCCGATTGCTTGTGGCACTAGCGGAGGTCGCCCTGAATAGTTCTGGCAACTGCGGATCTACCTTCGCTCCCGTCGAATGGACGTCGCCTCGAGCCAATACAAAGGTCGGCTTGCGAGATCCTGGAGGAGGATTGATGGCGAGAGC
>CAUJKA010000266.1 GCA_963204965.1 Planctomycetota bacterium
TGAATTGAAAAAAGAACTTGCCGCTTGGCAACAGGAACGCAATTCGAATGCCAGTACTGTCAAATGGCGTTTCACTACATCCGACGCTCGCATTCGGTTGAGACATCTATACCCACAACTTTGACATGGATTGACTACTACGAAGCAAATAAAACAGCGGGCGAGACGCCCGCGCACCGAAGACAGAGCAAGCAGAAAACAGCGGGCGGGACGCCCGCGCACCGGTGAGCGGATACTGTAGAATAAAGGAGTGGTGGCGTGAGCACCTGTGTCGGCCACCGTTACTCGCTGAATTGTCATTGCTTATGCCATTTGCCAAGCTTCAAAAACTTCTCTTTATTGGTGCTGGTTTGTTAGTGGCATTGGCTGCAACAATCCTGCTTTCGGTAATCGTGTTGCCGCTGGGACAAGATGAAGTTGATGAAATGGCGATCGCTCAACCAAAGTTCAATCCCGGCAACAAGTCAGGTTCAAGTAAGTCGGATTCAGGTAGAGTGGAGTCTGGTAATGAGGGGACGGGTGGGACGCCTGGGTACCAAGGCCCGTGGTCAAAGTCCCAGTTTGAGCTTGGCGTATCCAAACGTTTGCAACGCCCCGTAGTCGATCCTCCCGTTCAGCAAAGTCCAGCGGCGGCGAGCGAAGAAAAGGCCGTGGTGGTGGCTCAGGCTCCAAAGCTGAATATCGAACTGATCGGGACGGCCGTCGACGAAGATGCGGAACAAAGCCGAGCGTGGATCAGAATCAATGGTTCCCAAGAGAAGCTGGTGCAAATTGGTGATACAATCAGCGGTGTTGAACCTGCCGCACGATTGAAGCTTATCGAAGCCAAACGAGTTGTGGTGGAATCAAATGGATTCGATTTGGAGTTTAAGTTCGATTGAGCCAAGCTGTTGCGGCTGATATCAAACCACCTCAGGTTACATTTGCTGAACATTGCGGGTTGCGATTGCTGATCCTGCCTAGCGAACTGTGTTTTGTCGTACCGCTGGAGGGTTTGTCGAAGGATCTATCAGGCCAACCGCTATTCTATGAAATCGAACCGCACGTTTTGGTCAGTGCCGAGTCGATGGTGGTGGACGTGCATCGCAGCGATCTGGGTACTCTCGCATTGATTGCTGACGGCAGCGATATCTCGGTCGCCAGCGATGAGTCAGAGCTGAAGGCCACCATTGGACTTACGATTAAAGTAGGCTTGATCGTCCAAGGCTATCTCGGTCAGCAGTCGGATCGCAAGCAGCAAGAAGCAATTTGTTTTGTAATCTGCAATGGACCATCAATTGATGTCGTTGTTGTAAAGCAAAACAAAGTCACAGCCTGGAAGTATTGTGCTGCCGAGGAAGCAATTCAAGAAGCGACCAGCTTTTTAGAAGGCGATGCACACGAGAGTAACGCTCGGGTCGTCGTCCTCGATGGAGGCGAAGAACTCTTGCAGCAAATGGCTGTCAGTGGACTTAGCTCAAGGGTTGAAATATCGAGGTTGAATTCAAATGATCTCGCTGATGCGGCTGCGCAGCGTGTTCTCCAAGGTCGAGAAAAACTGTTGGTCAGCTTGAAGGGACCAACGCTTAGCGCGATTGATCCACTTCGGCCTATACAAACTCCCGTGTATGCGGCGTTGGCGGGGCTGGCCTTGTTGGTCGTTTGCTTGGTGGGTGGTTTGCTCTACCGGACAAGCGTGTACCATCGTGAGACTGAGGCAATTGTGGCTCAACAGGAGGCTCTGTTCCAACAAGTCTTTCCGAAACAAAAGCTTCCCGTAGGACTGATGAGTCGATTTCGAAGCGAACATCGGCGACTGAGGCTGACCAAGGGTGCGGACGCTCGTCCCGAGGTCCCCAACGTCTTAGCCATTTTTCATGCACTGCTCGAATCGCTCCCCAGTGACAATGAAGCCCGCTATCAAATACAAAACGTTCGCTTAGAACAGGATAGCTTATCGTTGCTATCTGGCAGCGTGGCAACTCTTGAGGATCTAGACCGCTTCAGGCAATCGCTGGAACAGGGCGGCTTTCAGCTTCCGCCTGTAAACAGCCGTATTGGTCCGCAAGGCGTGCCGGTGCAGTGGTCAAGCGTTTCATGGAAGGCCCCCAAAGTCACTCAAGGACAAGCGAAGATTTCTTCCACTGACTCTGACTCAAGCTCTACCGCGGCAACCATAACTGCAAAGGAGACGCGATGAAGAGGAACTGGATGTTGTTTTCTCTCGTTGTAGTTTGCTTCGGCATTTGTGGCGGATTGCTCGCGTTGCTGAATCTTCGCGATGCACGAGCTTCTTATCACGACGCTCAGCGTAACCTAGAAGCAATGCAAGCAATGGTTGAGGATATCGAGCAGTTGCGGAGGCAAGCGAGTACCGTACAGTTGGTCGGTGAACAAACCAAACAAGAGTTGAGACCGTGGGTGGAGCGAGCGTCGCGAGCCGGAGTCGGGCAGCCCAGCAACTTTATGGCATCCGCACTCAAGCCGATCGCTAAATCCGACTACAGCCAAGAGGATGTTGCCTTGACGTTGCAGGATGCCAGCTTGCCTCAGGTGATCATTTTTCTTACCGACTCAAATGATAGCACCGAGTATATTCCGACGGCGATCGACATCCGCTCCACGGGTAATAAGGATGCGAAGGGCGTTGAGCAGGAACGCTGGACGGTCAACTTGGTATTGACGCGATTGATCTATACCGCCATAAACCGTTCGGGGGATTAAGTGAATGTGCTTTCTGAGCTATGGAGTAGCTGAGGAGAGTACATTGTTCAGGTAAGTTGCACTTGCACGTTGCATAAGCAAGTTAATGGCTTGACCATTATCCAAGGATGGATTGTGGCATTGGATAAACCGCCCACGAATCAAAGAGCGACTCGCAGCATCGGCAATCTGATTGTCGTATGTGCTGTGGGGATTTTCGTTTGCACTTTGGGTTGCTCGCGATTTCGAAAGCCGACCGAGTCCTCTTATGTGACTATTGGCAAGGTACCCGTGGCACAGGCCGAGCAAGCTAAGAAGCTGAACTCCGATGCGCTCCATGCGGCTCGCAAGGGGAATTGGGAAAAGGCCGAGCGACTTTTGCACGAAGCTTTGGAAAGCGATGTGAACTACGCTCCTGCTCACAACAACTTGGGGCAAATCTACTTGCGGCGACATCAACTCTACCTGGCTGCATGGGAGTTTGAGTTTGCCATCAATCTAATGCCTGATCGTGTTGAGCCGTATATTAATCTGGGGCTGGTTTACGAGACCGCCAATCAACTTGAGAAGGCGGCTGAAGCGTATGAGTCCGCGCTGCAACGCGCTCCCGATGATCGTAACGCAATTAGTTGTAGTGCGAGAGTGGCTGTGAAGCAGGACAGCGATCCGTCGCGAGCCGCTTGGTTGCTCGAACAGGTCGTCATGCATGACAATCGTGCCGAGTGGTTGCAATGGGCGAAGGAACTATTGGCGACTCGGTACGGAAGAGTTGTAACGAGCCCAATGAGTGAACCGTACCCGTCCACTTCTGCTTTACCCGACAATGGTATGAATTATCTATCGCCGCCCAGTGAACTGGTCGAGCCAACCATGCTGCCGATTGATAACTCATTGCCTACGCCACGTAAAGAAACTGGTAATCCTGGGTCAGCTCCTGCCTCAAATTCTGGTTCAGCTCCTGCGGACCTGCCCGCTCCTTTGCCAGCGAATGGAGGACTCCACGAAGCTACTTCGCTAAAGCTATCCACATTCGGTTTGCCAACTGTGCCTAATACGATATCGGGCTCGAATGTAATGCCGCTTCCAACTTCAAGCTTTGGATCAGTTCAAACAGCGAGCGCAGAGGTTGTGAAATGAAGCTATTTGATCGATCGATACAAATAAGTCTCTGCATCAGTTTCGCTATCTGCGTCCTTGGTGGATCGCAAGTCCTAGCCCAAGTTTCGAACGCAGAACCACAGAATGCAGCACCACAGAATGCAGCACCACCGAACGCAGCGCCACCGTACGCTCCTGGTGCCCAGCAAAAAACAATTCAATTGGACGCGAATGGTCTGATCGACTTACGGCTGCTGATCAACTACGTTGCCGAACGCACCAACATACGATTTATGTTTGGTCAGGAAGTTGAGACCAAGAAGGTGCGAGTGATCGCGCCCGATCCGATTCCCGCCGACTCGCTCATTCCGCTCTTGCAAAGTGTGCTTCGCAACGAAGGGCTCGTCATCGCCGATGCGGGTGTCGAGGGATGGCGAAGGATTATACCGCTCACCAATATTCCCCAGTTCGCGCGGCCGTTGACCGATGCCTCGCAAATGGAATCTGCGGCACTGGGAGAACCGCTGACTCGAGTTTTTACCTTGAGCAACGCACAGCCCACCAAAGTTGCGGAGCTGATCAAGCCGCTTGTCGCAGGCGGAAGTATTGTTCCAGTGGACGATCAACGCATCTTGATTGTCGCTGATGTTGTACAGAATATTCGGCGCGTCGAGCAGTTGATACAGCTACTGGATGTAGGCAAGCCGCTAATCAACATGAAGTTCGTCGCTGTCAAGCACGTCAAGGCGGCGGAACTCGCTAAACAATTATCGCAGCTCATGAAATCGCGCGCTAAAGCGTTAGGAGTCAAGGTTGAGGGAGAGAAAACTACGGATGTTGGCACGGGGCTTGAGGTAGAAGTAGAAACCAGAACGAATCAACTGATTCTCATCGGAAACAACATCGAGATCGAGCAGGCGGAGAACTTGCTCAAGATGCTCGATAAAGAGCTACCCACGTCTCGCGCGACGATTCAACTGCAACATACTTCGCCGCAACGATTGGACGAAGTTTTGTTGAGTATACTCGACGGACGCGTGAACCGACCTCCGTATCAATCGCATATCGAGGGCAATACGATCATCATCGAATCGACGCCTGACGTAATTCAGCTCGCTCAACAGGTAAAGCAGCAGATCGATACTCGCGAAGCTCCCGACGAGCAGAGTCCGATTCGGTTCTATAAGATTCGCAATGTTCCAGCGCAAGAGCTACTGCAAACGATCCAGAGTATCTTTGCCGGCGGTTCGCAACCAGCACGCAAGGGGTTGCCTGAATCGCGACGAGCTCCACGTGTAATGAATCAGCCTGTTTTCAGCAACAACGTACCCTACACAGGCTATGGGGCTCCGTTGTCACAGCCATTGTCCGCGTTTGGTGTACCACCAGCGGCAATGTGGGGGCAACAAGCCGGTATGATGCCTGTTAATCCAATGCTTGATGGACAACTGCTTGGCGATGTGAACAACTTGACCGGCGCACCTGCCGTTGGACAGTCATCCAAAAATCTGTCCAATGAGCTAATCGGGGATGCACAAGTAACCGTCGACATTCAGTCCAACACGATCATCGTAGTTGCGAAGCCTGAAGTACAGCGCATCTATGCGGGGCTGATTGATAAGCTTGACAAGCGTCGGCCTCAGGTGCTTGTCGAAGCCAAGATCGTGATCGTCGATACCAAAGATGACTTTGTCTTTGGCATTGAGTATTCCGGAGGCGATCGAACTGGTGCTAAGAAGCTCTTTGCGTTCACATCGTATGGATTTAGCACAGTTGATCCGACCAATGGTGCTTTGAAAATCACACCTGGCGTGGGCTTCAATGGCACACTGGTCGATCCTTCGACCGCTGATGTTGTCGTCAAGGCGATCTCGACTCACAAGCG
Source organism: Planctomycetota bacterium (assembly GCA_963204965.1). Taxonomy (GTDB): domain Bacteria; phylum Planctomycetota; class Planctomycetia; order Pirellulales; family Pirellulaceae; genus Aureliella. The sequence continues at coordinate 5,666 of CAUJKA010000266.1, forward strand.
AGCTCGCGTGCTTTCCTCGCCTCGGATCTTGGTGAACGACAACGCGGAAGGGCAGTTGACCAGCGTGCTGGAAGTTCCTTTCACAAGCGTGAACTCCAATCAGAACGTGGCCTCAACGACCTTTGGTGGCTTTGCTGAAGCTGGTACGACAATCAACGTCACGCCGACGATCAGCGAGGACAACCACTTGCAGATGGACTATGTCGTTACTCTCAACACATTCACCGGATCGGGCTCGGCCGGAATACCACCGCCACGTCAGACAAACGAAGTCCGCAGTCGCGTTACCGTGCCAGATGGATTCACAGTCATCGTCGGCGGGCTAACCTCCAAGAACGACAACGTCGAGTATCGCGGCCTGCCTTGGCTTGAAAAGGTACCCGTGGTGAGAGAGCTAACCGGTCACACCACCAACAACTGGGCCGAGACCTCTCTCTTTGTCTTCCTACGCCCCGTGATCCTACGCGATGACAAGTTCAAAGACTTGAAGTATCTCTCTGAAGAAGAGCTGGTCGACGCTTGCCTGCCTGGACACTATCCCGTGACGCCGTCGTTGAGCATTCCGTAGAGCGGATCGCTGCATTGGATAACGTCGATTCACATGGACCAAAGTCCATGTGAATAATGCGTGGTGAAAGCATGGTTCTAACTAGTTACTTCGAAGCTTCAATGCGCTGAAATTTGTCGTTGGCGGGGGCGACGCTGGTGTATCCGTCAACGACGTTGAGCGAGGGGTGATCGAAGGGGGCTTGGTGGTTTCGGACGGCTTCGTCGGTTAAGCACATCAAGAAGAACTGAAGAGCAAGCTTGTCGTCAATGGTCATGTCGAGATCAACAATTTCAGGGTGCTTGTCTGGGTTGTAATCGGCGTCTCGTCGGACATCACCGGCGCGATTGTAGAACTCGACAACTTCTCGCAACGACGACAAACGTCCATTGTGCATGTAGGGAGCTGTTAGTTCGACGTTTCGCAATGAAGGTGTTCGGAAGGCTCCCCAAAACGCGAGTTCATTGTCGTGCAAGAATGGTTTGCGAAGGCCCCAAGGCTCTTCGCTCAGAACCATAGCTCGCGATCTTGATAGAAAATGAACGGCGCTTCGGTTACGCGTATCGTTACCCTCTTCGTCTCGCAAACCAACTCGATCCCAAGACTGATCCGAAAAAACGATCGGTGTAGTGGCGTTGGCGTTGGCGTCAGTTGGCGGAAGAGCTTGAGCCTGTGAAGCTTGAGCTTGTGGAGCCGATGCTTTGGGCTTGCTTCGCTTGATTCGGTAGGCTGAGCCCGCTGCGCCTGAGGCAGATTGCTGTACCGAAACATCGATCGAGACGATTCCTTCGAGTGCAGTCTTGATAGCCGCGACCGACTCTTTGTCTAACTCGCCGACCCCCTCCGGTTTTGCCGACTTCATCTGTTGCAATAAGAGACCGCGATCTGCTTTCATAGCAATCGCTGCCTTAGGAGTCGAAAGAGCGGCGATGGCCTCATTTAGATTCTTGTCATAGAGTTCGTGTTCTTCCAGCTCGGCGATACCCCCAATTCCACGATCGAACCTAGGTGGAGAAACTCCCAAGTTGTAGAAGCCAAGATCGTAGAATGCATAATTCGGCTTGGGTTGTCGACGTTCCGCATAGGGGCCAACGAATGGCAGGACCGGACGCGTCTCGATCTGTTTTTCTGGAATGGGCATCAGCTCGACAAGCAATGGCTCAACCAGCGGCTCGATGACGGCAATGCGATCGTCCTCTGAGAAGAACTTGCGTCCGCCAAGATGATTCACTCGCTCGACTTCATATCGCTTCAATAACTTGCTGATCTTGTCGGCAAGCAATGCTCGGTCATTGGCGTTGGCTACTAAGTCCTTGAGGCGGTCTTCGATCAGCTTCTTTAGTTCTGCAGTGTTTCCCTGAGCGTCGAATCGCAACTGCTCTAGAGCTCTAGCGATGGGAGCCACTCGGGCAAGTTCAAGCCCCGAGGCACCGGAAATGGCTAGTCCGATCTGTCGCAGTATCTGCTCATGGAACGGACGATCATGAAACGCAACGGAATCGGCAAGCGGCATTGGCATGAGAGTGCGATGCAGATCCTTGGCAATCGGTATCCGATTTTCAACTTCTGGAATCCGCTCGTAAACTTCGCTAAACAGCGGTCCGCTATGGCACTCAATGCAGCCTCGATTCATGAACACTCGAAAGCCATGCTGAAAAACTGACGATCCATTTGTGTGTTTAGGTGGGGCAACACCAGCGGGAAGGGGATTCTCCGTTCTTGCCCTATCAAGATAAACTGGTTCCAGTTTGCTTTTCTCTTGCTCCCAGCGGTCATTAACGGGCTTAGAATTTCCCATCATCATTGCGTCGAACGGTGAGTTGTTAGAGACCAATTCCGATTCGTAGATCAGAATGCTAAGGCCCCAGAAAAGGGAAAAGTTCGCGACTTCCAGAAGGCCTTTATCATCTTCTACTTGGGACAATTCCAAAGAGACTTGTACCGGGCTGTCCCACCATTCTCTTCGAAAAGCTCTTTCAATGAGTGCCCGATAGGTCGGTCGATCCTTTGCATACTTCCCCAGTACGGCATCGGTCTCTGAAATTGTTTGATGCTCGAGAATCTTTCTACACAAGAGTTTATTCGCCACATCGTGAAATGTGCGTCCCTCGTACGACATCTCGACTTCATTGACGATGGGACCAACGGCTTGCGAAGCTAACGCCGCCTTGACGATTGCAACCTTAACGGGAACAGGATCTCCTTCGGCCGCCACTCGATAGAGAACTTGCCGATCCTCAAAGTCTCCAAAGATCGAGAAACCGTTGAAGGTTGATTCAGCGCGGCCATCGTGGAACAACCGATCTGAGAAGCCGCTGTTGATGATCGTGGGAGAGTTGCGTGATGTAATCTGTCGAAATGCTTGTTTCGACGGATCATGACCTTCGTAGAACATCTTCCATTCTTCGAGGACGTTGGTGTACCTGCGCGTCGCCGTCATTGGGCCGGGAGTTTCAGACTTCCAATCGCCAGTTGCACCTGGAGCCGTAGTATTGAGCCCGGCAAATTTCTTTCGCTCGACACCCTGGGAGCCAACGACCGTTGTGAGAGGAGTATCATCATTCAACGGTGTGTCATGAACAGCCGATTTCAGTGGGTCAAACGGAAGTTGCGAGACACCAAACTCCAAGCCGTGAGCGCTGTCGATAGGATACTTATCCCATGCGACGTAAGGTATTCGCTCCGAATGACGACGTCGAGCGTCCATGCCGTGCTGAAAGTGACATGACGCGCAGGCTGTTCCAACGAACTCGCCATCGTCGCGTCGACGAAAGTCACTGCCAGCTCGCATTTCCCAGAACAGCGCCTTTCCAAGAGCTTCGGCAGCATCTACGTCAGCTATGAATTCGGCGAGATCAGGCCGACGCAATACCTTACGCTTTGTGATTGTTCCATTTGCATCACGACTTGTAACTGTCTCTACGTAGGGATTGACGAGTTTTCGAGAATCCCAATCGTCGATGACTTCTTGAACGCGAGCCAATAACGCTACGTCCTCATGCCCAACAAGGTGAATTGCGCGAGGTTTTGTCTCTGTCACTTGAGCCGTTACGGGGGATGCTCCACAGGCAATCCACCAGCACAAGACCAGCGTTGACGTGGCTCGCAATCCGTTCCATTTGCAATTGAATTGGCTTGTGATGTTCATGTGCTACACTCCCTCGGCTGCTAAACCGAAACGTTGCTCTGTAGTAAACCCAGCAACGCGGCGGATGGTTGAACTCAGATTTTCATGACGGACACCAGCGGGAAGCGAAGCCCAACGGTCAGATGTTGAGTTTCCAAAGAGCAAGGTTGCGTCATGCTGAGTAATATCCCCGTCCACTTTGGGATTGAGATCGTAAAAATTCAGCGAGTATCGCAGCTCTTTGATTGCTACAGGTGTACCGGTCAAGAAATGCCAGTCGCACAAGTCGTCGCTTCTTTTGTTGGCATCCAATCGGCTTGCGTATTCATGCAGCACGCTTGCTGTGTCAACTTCTGGTTCAAGCGTGAACGAAAGTAGGGTGAGCTTTTTACCGAAGACCTTGGATAACTCAGAACGCAGTTTTTTGAGCGTGGCACCGGTGGTTGGGCACGCACCTCTACAAGTCGTGTACATCGAGTTGATAATCAATGCCCGACCATCGACAAAGTCATCACGAAATCGAAATGAGCGACCAAACTGATCAACAACTCGGACGTTGGCAAATCCGTCACATACCCGAAGCCGCGGCGGAGGTGTTTTTTCTGCCGCAAGCAGCGAACTGAAAAACTGCATTATCATTCGGGTCATTGAGGAATTCCTAGTTGGTGTTTGACTCTTGCAAACGATCTTGTTATTACGGATTTGTCTTCGGAGGTACTGGTCGATTGGGGATCATAAGAACACCTGACTGTTCGACCGGAACGGATGGAACTGGAGGATGTTCGACATCAAGTTCGCCATAGCGATTTAATTTTCCGTCGATGCCTTGCCATGTGACATCGCGACCATGCGTACGCGCGTCTGGTACAACATTGGGGTCGCGATCTGAAGGCAATTTGCCATCGTGAACGGGTTCGAAGTTGAACATCATCCGCATGTCTTCATGCTCCAAGTTGTGACAATGGAACACAAACGGACCTCGCCAAGTCCGGAATCGCATACGAATTCTGGCGACTGTATTCGGCCCCAGTACAGTTGTATCGTGCAGCCCAATCACTTCAGTTGGATCGATGAACGGTGTGACATTCGTCCCGTTGAATGGTGGTAACGGAGCATTGGCAAGTCTAGGAAGCTCGATGGCGTCAGCAGCAAAATCCTTCTCGTATCGAACGAGCTGATGGCTTTCCAAGTGTATGTGTATCGGATGCCACCAACCTCCGCCGCCATTTCGAAGTACCCACTCCTCGACCGAATCACCTGTGGGTGTTGCGTTGGCGATATCTGGGTCGTAGAACCGGCTGTTGATTTGCCAGGCTCCTTTGCCTCTTTCGAAAATGAACTCTCGAACTACGCTTACCTCATCATCGCGGATAAGTTCATGATCGATTAATTTTGACCCTGCTTTGATTGATGCATCTACCGCAGGTTTGGGACCGCGCACGATGAACTTCAGCAAGCCGATTGGTTTGTGACTCTCCGCGCCACGAACTTCCCCGTCAGGCCCGACGGCGTCGAAGGGCAGGGGTAATACACGCGGGTCGCCTCCGTCGTCGAGCTTTTCTTTCGGTCCTCTGCCGTCGGTTTGTGGCATCGTGTTCACGAGATAGAAGACTCGTTCTTCGCCCGGTTCAAGGTCGATACCGCCGACTAGTGCGTTGAAATCGACTACGACGTCCGCGCGATTGGCCATTGCGAGTACAACACTGCGCTTCTCAACAGCTTTAGACCAAAGCCAACTGTCTTTTCCAATACGAAGAAACGGTTTTGCAAGTGCCTCGTACTTGTCCGGACGCTTGGCGATAGCCTCTGGCGAGTCCGGTGCTTCGCCTGGTTCATCAATACCATTTTCTGATAGCCTCAAAAAATCAGCTTCCGACAGTATCCGCAATCGGAAGACTCTGGCATTCGAGCCGTCCAAGAGCCGAAAGCGGTACTTGCGGTTTTCTACACAGCGATACGGCCATGCGACTCCGTTGACAAAGAACGTGTCTCCAAGATATCCGTTGTGTCCCTTATTGCTGTAGGCAATCTGACCGGTCGGTAAATCAATGACTTTGTCTTGAAGAACTAAAGGAATATCGTAGGGGTTATGATACGGCTCTTTGCCGTGTGCATAGAAACCTGGGTACTCCGGATCTTCAAGGCAGGGATCTTTGGAGAGAGAATATTGGTCTGGGTCCAAACAGGACGCGTTCCCGAGTCCTGGCAAAACACCATCGCGAATCAGTTCGAGCTCGCGCTCACCAAAACATGGTGCAACACCGGCAAGACCCTTAGAAACATTGAACGCAGTCGCATCCATACCGTGGTCGTGGTACCACATGGTCGATTGCGCTTCACGGATATCGGGTTCATACGTGACTAGTTCTTTGTTTGTAGTCGAATCCAGTTTCGAATTGCATTGCAATGGTAAGATGTTGGGATAAAAGTAGTCGCGAGACTTACCTTGCAGGATATAGAAGGTTGGGAATCCATCGCTATGAGACGGACTGTGACCGCCGTGAAGGTGGACGGACGTTTCAGTATCTAATTCATTGGAAAACCGCACAACAACGGGTTGCCCAAGTCGCATTTTCAGCGTCGGGCCTGGCACCATTCCTGCGTAGGAATAAAGGCGAGTCTCATGTTTGGCATCGGGATGTAGTTCTTTAAAGGTCTCACGAATCGGAATCTTAAAGAACTTGATTGGAAACTCACCCCAGTTTCGAATATTGCGATTCAAAATCTCACTTCGGAAAGTACCGAAGTTTCGCTGCTTGTCTTCCCAGCTTGCAAGTGGGTCTAAATAGACAGATGGTTTGCATCCGTACTTAGACCAGTGCGATGGAGTCGACATAAACTCGCCTGCGATTCCGTGGAAAGAATCGCCAGGTCGCACAGGATCGCCTGGGCCAAATACATGGGCGTCCTTGGATTCGTACCATTCCTTGAACGTCATGACTGCCGTCGGTCGGGCAACTCGCGGAATCTGCAGTTCGTGCCGGAATGCCCAGCCAGGTAACTCAAATTGCTTCTTCTTGTCAAACTCAGCGGGCTTAAATGTTACGGGCCGCTCCTCGATTTGAGCAGCAGAAGCCGCGCTTGCAACAAGTGGAGCAGCGATGGCTCCCTTCAGAATCTCACGGCGATGAACCATCCCAAGACACTCCCAGCGAAACTAGTTTGCAGACTCTAAGCGTGCATAGTTTTACGGTAGCTTGAGGGTTTTGCAAGCATTCTCGTGTAAGCCTTACCAAACTTCGATTAAATTCTGTAAGATCTTCAATGTCGAAATTCGTAAACTTGTAGAGTTTTATTCGCTTTGCACCTTAAATCCGAGGAATATTCATGGCTTTGTATGACACTGAAATTGAAGGTACTGTTTCTGGAATAACTGCTGACGGAGCCGGGGTAAAAATGGCAGTGAATGGTTTCGATGTGCGATTTGCCGTTGCTCCTACGAACAAGCTTTCAACTCCTGCCGGTACGTTAACCATTGCGCAACTACTTGATTCGAACCCCTTGCCAGGACGCACATCACCAGGATTTGAAGCTGGTACAGCGATTGTGATAGGCAAGTTTGATTCGAACACAAAACAACTTGCGGCTACTGAGATCACGGTAGAGCCTTCCGAGAACGTTATCGTTGGCGGTATTACTCGAAATGATAACGGAACGCCTCGCCAAATCGAAGTGAATGGAGTTCCGATTGCATTGATTGAAGACGCAAGACTTAAAGCGGCACCAGTCAGGAATGAATTTGGCTTTGAAGTAAAGCCCGAGACGATAACTATTGATATGCCGGCGAGTGTTGAAGGTTATTATGCCGGCGGTAAGTTTAACGCTTTCCTCTTAGAAGTTGATGGCCCAGCACAACTGGTTAACCTCAATCCGCAAGTATCGATATTGCGGGCTCAGGGGCGATCTCGCGGCGCGGAATACGACCTTGACGCACGAGGAGCGATTACGACGGCTCATGCAACCGTTGGCCAAACAGAGCGTGTCGAGATCTATCGCGTGGATATGGTTGGTGGCGTTCCTGTCGAGAATCGCATTGGTGGACTTCAAGTGCGGGTCGTCGCTGGTGGTTTTAGCAAGTGGAGATTCGATGAACGCATCACCGCTGGGCCGGGCTTTCTGGCAAATCCCCCAACGATGATTCGAGCATACAACGCCAGCGTTACTCCAAATGCAGTATCAGCCGATTTTGAAGTCGAAATTCGCTTAGATTAGACGGCTGTTGATCTGGTGGTTGCAAAGTTGTACCTGTCCAATACATCTTGCAAATGAACTGGAGCGGGAGAGGTTGGCTTGGAAAATACAACTTTGACATGGTTACAACAGCAGTGCTCGGAAAATCTACTAACTGAGAAATGGCTGCTGTGTGAGAGCCTTCGCACGGCGCAGACTTGGAAAGATCGCATCAACTTGGCGGGGACAGCGACGGTCAACCTGCACTCCAAAACGTTGCGGTCCATTGTGCTTTCCATCCTCGGCGATTTTTTAGCTGCGTCCAAGCTTGTCTATCTGGATCAGCCGGCGACAGAATCGTTGATGCAAGGATTGATAGATTCGGAAATTGAAAACGGAAAGCTTCAGTATTTTACTTCTGTTGAGCGTACAGACGGACTGGCGAAGTTAGCAGCACGATCGATCCGTGACTTGCGATTGGCAGGCGTTGATCCAGATGAGCTCGCGGGGAAAGAGTTCGAGTCTCCCGAGAAACGTGACGACCTGAAGCTGATCTACCAACGGTATTTAAACGCGAAGCAAGATCACTCGTTAGTCGACTATGCCGATTGCCTTGAGTTGGCCAAACGGCGATTAGAGAACGGCTCTTACAGGTTGCCCGCTGAACTCTTGGTGCTCCAGCCGCACTCCATCCAATGGCAGCTTCGCGAAATGCAGTTCCTGGCCGCGTTGGAATCCAAAGCGAAGTGCGTGAACTTTAGCTCGGTGACAGGCAACGCGAGAGCAGGATTCGGAAAGCACAATACATCCTTCTTTTCCGGCTACGGAGAGATCAACGAAATCCGTGGTGTTGTCCAAAAGATTCTCGGAAGTGATGCGAAGTCCGCGATTCGGTTAGATGATGTTGAGATCGTCTATACATCCAACTCATCCGTGCCGCTGATCTACGAGTTCTTCGAAAGATACTTGCCGGTCATCGAGAAATTAGTTGAATCAAAGTCGTTAACTCACTGTGTCACCTTCTCGGAAGGCATTGCAACGATCTACTCTCGACCAGGTCGAGCACTTCGAGCGTGGCTTCGATGGATAAAATCCGACGGCCAACAGGCCAAGATCGTCCAATTCGTAAGAGAAGGGGTGTTGAGCCGTCCGGAAACCGAATCGCAACCGAATCAAATAGGCTACTCGCGCTTAGCTGCCAATCTCCGGCAAGTGCGTATCGGATTCAAACTGGAACGATACATACCGGCTATTGAGTCCGCGATTGCAACGGCGACGAAACTACAGAGTGAGTTCATTGCTCGGCGAGAGAATGGCGACGATGACTCAGCTCAATACTCGCCTTCCCATGACGACGATGCGCCGCGAGATTTCGGATTGCCCGCGTTGAATACCCTTTTGACGATGATTCGACCTTTGGTTGAGCTCGCGCCAAGGTCTGGTGACTCAGCGGCCGACGTTCTGCGAAAGGCTAAGCAATTCCTGCTCGTCTGTGTTCGCTACGACAGCAAGCTAGATCGGCTCGCTCGCAATAAGTTGTTGGACGCAATCGATGGAAGGCTGGCGGCTTTGCAGTTTGTGGACGAGTCCACCGAGAGCGTAACGGCTTGGCTGGAAGGCTTGCCTCTGGAATGTTCGATTCTTGATAGTGGCCCACAACCTGGCTGTGCGTATGCAACCTCGATCGGCAGAGCAGGGCACTCAGGCCGTAAGCATGTGTTTGTGGTCGGAATGGATGCGAGCAGTTTTCCGAATGCTGTCCGTGTCGACCCGCTCCTATTGGATAACGAGCGAAAGGCTATATCGAAACACTTATCATCATCGTTGCAGTTGGCTGAGCACAACGCGATGCAATTGAGCGAAATGTTGCAACGCACCTCTGAGACAGAAAATGTTCAGCTAACATTCTCTTATTCAACTCGCAGCCTGATCGATGATCGCCAGCAGTCGCCGAGTCCAGCATTGGTCGAACTGTATCGACAATCGCACAATCTACCCGAGGCACATCTGAACGATTTGTTGTCGCACATCGGTGACGCTGTTTCGTTCGCAAGTACCGATTCTCGTAAGTGGCTAAGCTTGCCCGATGGCGATCTAGCGGAAATGCTCACCACGACGGATGCGGCAATCCGACAAGCGAAACTAGAATCCGGCTTTCCACACTTTCAAGTCGCGCGAGTCGCTGAGGAGAAGCGTGAGCTTCCGGGGTTCACTGAGTTCGATGGATTCGTTCCAGAAGCTGGCCGAAGGTTGTCGCCCGATAATCCCGAGCGAATGGTCTCGTCGAGTCGCTTAGAGACTTTCGGCAGTTGCCCGCGTAGATTCCTCTTCAAATATGGTCTCGGCGTATATCCGCCCGACGAGTGGAACATTGATCCAGAGCGTTGGCTCGATCCGATGACGTTGGGAAACTTGGTACACGGACTATTCGAGAGGTTCATGCGTGAGCTTACCAGCAAAGACCTGATTCCAGAACTCGAACGCGATTTGCCGCGGTTGTTGGAGTTGCTCGACGACTGCGTTAGAAACTACTTGAGAGACTTTCCCGCACCGAACGAGGATGCGTTCCAGCGTCAGATGGACTGGCTGCGTGAGTCGTGTGAAATATTCCTTGAGAAGGAGCAAGCGTACTGCCAAGCTACGGGGGCTCGTCCTTGGGTATTGGAAGCTGCGATTGGCTTAGACGACGAGCCGCGAACGGAGCTCGATTGCCGCGAGCCGGTCTCGCTGTGTTTGAACAATGGACAGATCGTTCGAATCGGTGGTCGAATCGACCGCATCGATCGATTGAATCAAAGTGGTAGCGAGAGCTTCGCGATCTGGGACTACAAAACCGGTTCCGACTGGGGATTTGGCGTGGAAGATCCTTTCATGCAGGGCCGCAAGCTACAGTCCTTTCTGTATGTCGGCATGCTCCGCCATCGATTAGCGGCTATCGGAAAGAACAAAGATGTTGCTACCAGCTTTGGCTACTTCTTTCCCAATGCCAAGACGCAAGGGCAACGGATCGAGTGGATCTCAGCCGACTTGAATCATGGTGATGCGATCTTGCAAGACATCTGTCAGCTCATCCAACGCGGAGTGTTTCCAGCAACAACCAATTCAAATGACTGCAAGTACTGCGACTACAACACGGTGTGCCAAGATACAGACTGGGTAGCTGCCGAGTCGATCCGCATGGCGTTAGAAAGTCGCAACGAAGAGTCGCTTGGTCTATGGAGGAAGCTGCGAGAATTTTGAGGTTGGTTGGATCGTTGGTTGGTTGGTTGGTTTTAGGGGCAACGCCCCGTTCGTTTACCTAGCCCAGCCCATCGGGCTGGGACTTTATATGTATGATAAAGGTAGGGCCAACGGCCGGACGGTTTGTATCCAAACCGTCCGGCCGTTGGCCCTTAACCTACTACTGTGCCATTACCCAGCCCGATGGGCTGGGCTAGGTAAATCGCTGGACCTTCGGCCCGAAATCCCAGAGAAAACAACGTCCTGGATCAATCAAAGCACTGCACCACTATGTCCGAGATTCAAGACGATAACACTCGTCGCCGAATTCCAAGCGAACTGAACAAGAACTTCATCGTTGAAGCCGCGGCGGGTACGGGAAAGACAACCAGCTTGGTGAATCGCATGGTCGCCTTGATCGAGACGGGGACATGCCGAATTGACGAGCTGGCTGCCGTGACGTTCACGCGAAAGGCGGCGGCTGAGTTAAAGGAGCGGTTTCAAGCTGCGCTCCACAAACGGGCCAAAGCAATCGAAGTTAGCGAAATCGAAGCTAGCCAAGTCGAGTCCGGCAATCGCTTGAGATTAGCCTCCGATAAAGTCAATCTTGCATTTGTAGGCACGATCCACAGCTTTTGTGCTGCCTTGTTACGTGAGCGTCCCATCGAGTTCAACGTCGATCCGACGTTTCGCGAGCTGGATGAGAAAGAGGACGGCTTGTTGCGAGAGCATGCTTGGCAGGAGAACATCGCCGACTTGATCGCATCGAAAGATCCGCTTCTGGATCAACTGAGAGACTTGAAGATCGATCGTGCACAACTTAAGAATTGCTTTTCCAGGTTTATCGAACATCGCGACATCGACCATTGGCCGACAAATCTCCCTGACGACATCAACCTTGAGAAGTTGCAGCGGGCCACCAAGGACTACATCCGCGACATAAAAGAACTACTCAAGACTTTTCCCAAGGAGCTGGACGATCTTGTGAATCGCTACTGGGATATCGCCCGAGCGTCTCAACGTGGCTTTCGCACGTTAGGAGACTTCTTCAGTTTGCTGGAACGGTTCTCCTCCAAGAAGAAGGGAACGCAAAGAGAATGGGCTAAGGTTCCCGGAGGTAGTAAAGAACTTTGTAAAGATCACAACTCGCGTTGGGAGGAGTTCCGAACAACCTTCGCGGAGCCTGGAATGACCTACTGGACACGTTATCGCTACAAGTTTGTCGTTGAGTTCCTGCGACGAGCAGTCAGCGTGTATGAGCGTCTCAAGCAAATCAATGGCGGATTGGATTTTCAAGATCTATTGCTTAAGGTCGCAACGGGGCTCAAGAATTCTCCGCAACTTAGAACATACTTTCAGAGCAAGTATCGTAATGTACTGGTCGACGAATTTCAGGATACCGACCCGCTGCAAGCACAGATGATGTTCTATCTGACCTCGGCGGACACAACGCAATGCGACTGGACGCAATGCGTACCCAAGACCGGTAGTCTATTCCTGGTGGGAGATCCCAAGCAATCGATCTATCGCTTTCGACGCGGTGACATTCTCATCTACAATCAAGTCAAAGAGATCATCTGTCGTAACGGTGGCGAAGTCTTACCCTTAGTCAAGAACTTTCGGTCGCGAACCGAACTGCGTGAATGGAACAACACCGTCTATCGCGAAAAGTTTGGGAGTCGGACGACAGCTTACTCGCCAGCCGCAGAGGACATGGTTCAAGGTCGCAAAGACGATGCGTTATCTGAGTCGATCGCCAAGCCCTTCTGCGGAACGTACCGACTGGAGATACCCACCGATCTGCTTGTCGCCGAAGCTCGTGACTTTGAAGCCGAGGCCATTGCAAAGTTCATCCGCCATGCGATCGACTCGGGCCTTGAAGTACCTCGCACTGTGAAAGAACTAGCTAGCGGCCTGAGAACGCAAGTCCAACCGCGTGATTTCCTGATCATTCCGTGGGGTAAGAAAGGAATGAATGCCTACACCGAAGCCTTGGAGCGATATGGCGTGCCCTATCAAGTCTCGGGAGGCAATCCACTGGCCAGCAACCCACAGCTAGCGACGCTCATCGATTGTCTGCGAGCGATTGAGGATCCGACAAATCCAGTTCACTATCTGAGCATGTTGCGCAACTACTTTGGCTTCAGCGATCGCGAGCTCTACTTGCTCAAGCAGGCCGATGGAAGCTTCAACTACAACCATCCCATTCCAGAAGCTCTTGTTCCAGAAGCTTTTGGATCAGACTTAGGCGATCACTTCCAAGCAGTTGCCAATCGATTTCAGAAGTACGCCATTTGGATGCGGTCGCTTTCTTACGCCACTGCCGTTTTGCAAATCGCCACTGATCTGGGGCTGATTTCCGCAGCGGCTTCAACCGACGAAGGGAACATGCAAGCAGGAGGCTTGCTGAAGGTCATCGAATGGTTGCGAAGTCAGAGTCTCGATTTTGACAGTGCCAGAGATTTAATCGAGTTCCTCGACGAGGTCCTAAACAGCGAAGATGTCGAAGCCTGTCCAGCTCTGCCACCCACGGGCAACGTCGTGCGACTGATGAACTTGCATAAGGCCAAGGGCCTGGAAGCGCCGATTGTATTTTTGGCCGATACATCGCGTCGTTATCGCGGCAAAGTGGTTTGTCACATCGATCGCACTTCGGGGACACCCTCGGGCTTCATGGGAATCTCTGCTGAGGTCAAAAAGAAAGAGTTCACCATAACGAAGGAGGTTGCTACTCCCGAGAATTGGTCCACGCTTCAGGACGAAGAGCAACGGTTTATCGATGCCGAACACGATCGGTTGCTTTACGTTGCCACAACACGAGCGGCCTGTGCGAACATCATTAGCGTTGGCAAAGAGGGCTCGAATTGGACGGGCCTTCATCCATACCTCGGCAATGCGCCTGCACTGCCGATTCCCGAGGATTCGAATGTCTCAACGGCCGTTGAGTTAAGAGAAGTTGAGTTTAAAGAAGTCGCCTGCATATCCCCTGACATCATTCAAGCAAAGTGGGACGCTTCACTGATTCCAAGTTACGGTGTGACGAGTGCAAAGACGCTTGGGCTCAAGGGCAGCTCGCGCGTCGACCGCGACGGCTCGGGCGAATATGGTCACGAGTGGGGAACTGCAGTGCATGAGCTGCTGGAGGTCTGCCACAAAACACCCACTGCTGATCTTCTTCCGACTGCAACGCGACTGGCCCGCGAAAACAGCATCCGCACAGATCGCATCCCGGAGCTTATCACCACCGTTGAGTCCGTATTGTCCTCGGACATTTGGAAGCGAGCTCAAGCTGCCAAGCGATGTTACAGCGAGCTACCCTTTGAGACCACTGAGCTCGACCAAGACGGCAAGCCATTACTCATCCGCGGCGTCATCGACTTAATCTTCGAAGAGCCCGATGGATGGATCATCGTCGACTACAAGACTGACGACATCCAAGCCACTCAACTTTCCGCCGTTCTCGAAGAGTACCGCGGCCAACTCACCCAATACTCCCGCATCTGGACCGCCATCACCTCTCTCCCTATAAAATCCACCGGCCTCTACTTCACACGCTTGAATCAGTACGTTAGCGCTTCGTGAACGGTACGCGGGCGTCTCGCCCGCAACTTATATATCCCTCGCTAACGCAGCGGGTTGTGAGTGCGGTACGCGGGCGTCTCGCCCACAACAAAGCGGTGAGGTTAAGAATGGGCCCGCCGAATCTGCTGTATCAACAAAGAACGAAATCAAGTCTCGCGCGAAGCCGCAAAGAGATGTTCTCTAATGACTCTTTCCATGCCAAAGTGGAATCGTTACTCAGGGCTTCTCGAGGCAGAAGAATAATGTGCTGTATTCATTCTTCTACTCAGCTCGTTTGCCTCGGAAGGTACGTTTAATGAACTCTCCCGCGCGCAGAAGCTGACCGTTTAGATGTTTGGCTAATTCGCGGGAGAGTCGCGTGGCGAGTAATGCGAGCCTAAGCGGTGAGGGCAAAAATACTCCGACCGAAGAGTAGCACGCTGTGTTGTACTTTATGCAGTTCTACCTCAGTGCCTGGGTTTCTTTTCGGAAATCTCGAGACCCGTGCTACAACTATCTGCATTCATCTTCATCCTTGGTGCAGTGCGTGAAAACGCATGGGAGAACCTAAAATCCCGTTGGAAACGGGAGCGACTTTTAATTGTCGCTCGCGTTTCCAACGGGATTTCTTCGTATTTCTACTTAGATGGCTATATCAGTGCCGGTTCCAATTGCTACTCCAACATCTGCTTGAAGCAAGGCGGGAGCATCATTGATTCCATCACCTATCATCGCCACACGTAGTGCTGCTGGTGGTGCACCCGAACTCACTCCTTGCGTTGAGCCCAACTGTAGCGACGGTAGAATCTGTCCGAGAGGTTGACTAGGCTTCATTCGTGGGCAGCTCATACCAGTAAGCATTACCGACCTTCTTAGACTTAATTTCACCCGACTCGCGTTTGTGGGCCAGGTCGCAGGTGGAGAGCTTCAAAGCCTTGCGAGCTTCGGCGCTGCGAACCCACCTTGATTTCAGTTCTTCCTGAGCCGGTTCATTTGCCGTCGAAGGCTGCTTATCGTTTGTTTCATTGAAACGCGGCACGACGAACTCCTCCCAAAAGCTCTTGCGTCCGATGCGTGACCGATCGTCATCGCCCAGAGCGATCCACTGCTCGGATCTTGATTTGCTCTCCGCAACGTCGAAGCCTTGAAAGTCATCGGCGACGAATAGCCATTTGTGATGATAGATATACGGATCAGTGGGCGTCGTTCGACGTTGTACCTGCCCGGACGCGTTAACTACGACGATAGCCGTTATCACCGGTTCATGCTCGACGTCAAACCCCGGACAGTGGATAAAGGAAACCGAGTCATTCCGCTGGTTGAGCTTAACAACACTGTACTCATAGTGCTCAGGCAGATGACGTTTAGCCCATTCGACCGTTTTTCCCAATCGATCTTCATAGTCGCGATGAACGTAAACAGCATAGCCGATTTCTTTTCCTACTCCCGCATCCGGACCGCCAGCAAATCCCGCCCCGTAAAAAGTCCACCGTCCACTACTGCATGTGATTGAATCAGTACGTTAGTGTGTTTCTTGAGTGGACTTCCGTTCTTTTGATGCACGGTCTGCGCCCTGCATAGTCCCACCGTACTTCTAGTAACTTTTCGAGCATTGCTCGACAATAACACGGTTGTTGACTTGACTGTGAGGGTCAATCGCATTTGTGTTGTCTTGTGATCGGCGGAATTTTCTAGCGTAAGCCCTTTTAGTAATTGATCGAATTCCACGACGTAATCAGCGCGAAGTGGTCGGCAAAGTGGTCAGTTAGAATTGAATACGAGCTTTCAATACCGCGGGTCCTTTAAACTTGATTTCACTGGAACATGATAAGGTGGTAGTCTCATTCAGAGGTTGACGACCACGTTCCTAAGCGACTCGACCTCGTCTTGCGTGGCTTCAAACCATGTTTCAACTAAACGCTTCGTGATTACTAAACTGTGGCCATGACTAACGGGGTATTGATCCACGATCGCAAACGTTAGATCATTTGAAAGAATCCAAATGGATTCGGGGATTTGCAGAAACGGACTTTTAGGCATTCTTCTTGGCAACTGATGTTAACGAAGGCTGCAAGATTGGTTGCGTTCATTATAGCACCTCCGCTTTATGACTCGCCACGCCACATCGCATCGTATACATCAATATTCTGGCTGTTAATGTGCTTTGGGTTCGCAATAATATCAATGAAATACAACACTTGACGTGGGCGGAAGTCGATGCGAAAGGGAAAGCTGTGGTGCGGGATAAGTATGCTGCGAGGAAGAGTGGGAATTGGTTTGAGCAAGTTTTCGGTTTTAGGGAGTCGGGTCGCGATAAGGTGCATCGGCAGCTTAGGGTGGATGGCGATAGATTGCGTTCTCTCGATACGGGCGAAGAGTGGTTCGCGGGGCGGTTGGAGGTGGTTTCGTTGGCTGAGCTGCGAGGGCGAGCTCAGGAATTGAGTGAGGCAACGCGAGGAAGGCTAAAGCTGTCCGAAGTCGTTTCTGAAGCGCAGACTCTGCATAAAGAGGCCGCGAACGCGGGAGCGTTGTTTCAAGTTGCGTCGCAGTTCAACTTGCTCGAAATGACCTCGCCGGATGTCACGCCTGATGAAGGCCTGACAATCTACGCAAACGATCCAACTCAGGGCCCGGCCTGTGCAATTGCGTGTGCTGCGGGAACGGTGTTTCGTAATTACTTTGTTCCAATCGCTGGTCAGCTTGGACAAACTGCGGCTAAGCAAATTGATTGTCTTGACGATATCGGCTCTGCACTGGGAAATGGTCCATCGCCGACTTTGGCGGATGAGCAACGGTTACGCTCTGCCAACCAAACGCGGTCTTCAAGAGGTTGACAATAAGTTGCAGTCCCTGTCGAGCGACGAGATCGAAGAACTGAGATCCAAGCTAAAGATCGGCGTTCAGTGGAACACGCAAGTAACGCTCGACGGTTGTTCGCACTTGGTCTCTCAGGCCTATTGCTCGGCGCTTCCCATTGGTTACAGCGATTGCCCGAAGAAGCTTTGGGAGAGATTCGCTCGACTGGTTCTGGAAGCTTCGTACGAGGCTACGTTTGCTGCGGCGGTGATTAATAAGGCTAACACGGGTAATGGATTGCTGTACCTGACTTTGATTGGTGGTGGAGTTTTTCAAAATGATCAGTCATGGATTTTAGATGCGATCCGTCGAGCTTGTGAGGTTTATCGGGAAGCGGAGTTGGATGTTCGGATTGTGAGTTATCGGAGAGCGAGTGAGGAGGTTAGGAAGTTGGTTGGTGAGGTTGAGGGGTAATGAGGCTGAGATCGAGCCTAAGATCAAGCCCCTCACCCCCGGCCCCACTCCCCGAAGCGGGGCGAGGGGAGAGAAGACAGTAAAGCAGCGAGCCTTATACCCGAAGCGGGGCGAGGGGAGGGAAGACATGAGTGGCACTGCGAATGAAGAAACAGCAACGATGCGAGCGAAATTTCTGGGAGGAGTCTGTCGATTTGGAGTCTGGGTATACGACTAGAGCTTGATGGGCTCAGTTTTGTAGGGTGCGGTTGAGGCACGAAACCCACCAAGCGAATAGAATTCTGAGGCCGAGCTGTTGGGCTCGCGAAGAAAAAACACTTTCGAAAGTACCGATCGACATGAAACCTGACTTCGATGAGGCGTTGCAGGCTCACTTTGAGGCTATTGAAAAACGAGATATTCAGGCCTTTAAGTCGCATTTGACGCAAGGTGATACACTCTACACTGTCGTTCAGAATGGGCATGCTTTCACAACGCCATCTGAAACGATCAAGATTCACGAGCAATGGTTTAACGATCCCAATTGGACTTGGAAGGGAAGGGTGGTTCACAAAGTCGTTGGCGAAGATATGGCTATGGCTCTGATCAAATACTCGTACCAGCCTAACAAAGAGACAGCCGCATTTGAGACGTGGCTCGTGTATGTCTTTCAGTTGCAAGAGGGCTCATGGCGTATAGTGCATGATCAAAATACGGCTTTGGATTTCCATGCGTTTGCGAGAGCGATTGGAATGGCGAAATAGCCCCCTCACCCCCGGCCCCTTTCCTAGGAGCGGGGCGAGGGGAGAGAAGACAACAAAGCAGCGGCGCCTTTCCTAGGAGCGGGGCGAGGGGAGAGAAGAGATCAGGGGCTTATCGATGCCTCAACGGCAACCTACAAACTACAAATGAGATTGGTGGGTTTCGTACCTCAACCACACCCTACAAAACACAAATGAGATCGGTGAGTTTCGTTCCTCAACCGCACCCTCCACTAGAAAACGAAGAGAGATTAATCAGCTATGCAAATCACCGTTGAAACAAAAGTGGCCGCTCCAATCGACGTGGTGTGGAATGCTTATACGACTCCAGATGATATCAAGCAATGGAACGCGGCTTCTGACGATTGGCACACAACGGCAGCGACCGTTGATCTGCGAGTCGGTGGCCAGTTTTCGTCACGCATGGAGGCAAAGGACGGTAGCTTTGGGTTCGACTTTGCCGGCACTTATACTGCTGTTGTTCCGAATAAGCGGTTGGAGTATTCGTTTGGCGATCGGAAGGCATCGGTTGAATTCGATCAACTGGGGAGCGCCGATCCCTCGCTAACGCAGCGGGTTGGGATTGGCTCTGAGAAAAGTGTTGTTGTCGTCCGAGTCACGTTTGAGGCAGAAGAAGTGCATTCCGTCGAGCAGCAGCGCGAGGGTTGGCAGGCGATCTTGAATAACTTTGCTCGTCATGTTGAGCAGAAGAAGTAGAAGAAGAGTGAGCCACAAAGGCACAGAGGACACAGAGAAGAGATCAAGAGACTCGACGATCGTGATCGGTTGTCCGTACTGAAGATCTGGTTTAGAAGAGGCAACGTTATATGCCGCGATACCTAATTTCATTTGACGATGGTTCGATGGACCATATTCCCGCCGGAGAGATGGGCGAAGTCGGTGATGCTGCCCGCGCTGTCGCTCGTGAGGCCAAAGCCGCGGGAGTTTGGATTTTCGGCTGTGGGTTACAGCGTCAGCAAGCAGTTTATGTATTGCCCGACGGGACAATCAACAATGGACCATTTCCAGAGACCAAGGCTGTTGTTGGTGGCTTCTCGATTATCGAAGTGGACAATAAACAGGAAGCGATTTATTGGGCCGAGCGTTTTGCCAAAGCTTGTCGTTGCAAGCAAGAGGTAAGAGAGATAATGTACGATCCGGAGTCGTAGAAAAGAGTTGAGCCCCTCACCACCGGCCCCTCTCCCCGAAGCGGGGCGAGGGGGAGTGAAGACATTAAAGCCAAATCGCTGGTGCGCGTTTGAAGCGGGGCGAGGGGAGTGAAGATGTTTAGGGCTTTGGGCTGTGAGCTTGGTGGGTTTCGTTCCTCAACCACACCCTACACGAGCCTGTTCGGAGCATTGTGGGTTTCGTGCCTCAACCCACCCTACATGAGGCCGTGGCGATGATCTGGTTGAGGTATTCTTCGGGCAGTTGATGTGCTCGGCCGCCTTGTAGGATACGGTTTAAGTACTCGGGACTGGGCTTGCCAGACTTAGAGAAGCTCTCGGGGTTGGCAACGTAGACCATCGCGTCATAGGCTTGGCCGGCCGCGTCATAGACTTGCTTGATGACTCGCTGATAGCCGGCTTCGAAAGTATCGAGCAGTTCCAAGCCACGAAAGCTGCAGCGGTAGATCACTCCCAGTGCATCTTCATCGGCGGGAACAATGTTTGCGTAATACAGGCCGTTGGTGCTGAGCATGCTGAAGTCGACGCGATGCTTGGGTAGCGTTACCATCCGAGGGCCTAGATTGGAAGTCGCCTGCTCGGTAATCTCTGGATCGTTGGCTTGATCGGCAACAAACTCTGCTCCCAAGCGATTCCGCATCTGCTCCAGTAAGAGGTTGCTTCCGTACGCAAAGTACCAGTGATCCATGGCTGTATTGGTTTTCTCTACGCTACCCGCGTTTAGATTCGAGCTCATCAGTTCGGTTTGACCTCGTACGTCCAAACTTTAAACGACTTGAGTTGATTCGCACCAAAGATTGTAGTCAGAGCAACATCGGCTGCATCGCGACCTCTGGCCATTAACACTCGCCCGATGCGAGGCAAATTGTTCCGTGCATCAAAGGCGTACCATTGACCACCCAAGTAAACTTCGAACCAGGCGCTAAAGTCCATTTCAGCAGCGACTGGAGGTACGCCAATATCGCCGAGGTAACCGGTGCAATATCGAGCGGGAATATTGCAACAGCGACAAAATGTGATGGCCAGATGCATAAAGTCGCGACAAACGCCGACTTGTTCTCGATACACATCCATGGCGGTCCGAGTCGCTCGGGCTTGCATGTAATCAAAGCGAATATGGCGATGGACATAGTCGCAGATCGCTTGTACTCGAGGCCAACCGGGATCTGTACCTTGGAATAACTTCCAGGCGATATCCTTCAGCTCGCTATCGACTTCACAGTAGCGGCTCGGCAGCAAAAATACGAGCACTTCATCGGCCAGCTGCTGAACTTGCATCTGCGGTGCACTTGGGACCTGCAAGTCGGTTAAGCCGCAGTCCTCAACTTCAGCGTCGTTCTTGAACGTCAATCGTCCGGCCTGGGCAACCATTCGACCGCAACGGTTCCCGTAGGAATCGATGTACTGCGAGATTGGAGCATTGGGCCAAACTTCGATCCGATCTGGCCTGCGAGTCGTCTCAGCTCGGGATGGATGTAGATACAGCATCAACAATACGGGAGATGGCTGAGGTAATTCAAAAGTGATCTCATATCCAACACGAATTAACATACGTTCGTTTGCTTAAAATGCGGGTGCTGCCAGTCGCATTGTAGCATTTGAGGGGGAATAGATATGCTCGATAGCATCTTTGGAAGTTTCGATTGCGGAAGACCTGATCAATAAATCGTGCTCGTGCTCAATGAAATGGTGCTCGTAATCGTGCTCGAGCGATCGGAAACGGACTTATTTGAGCGGGGCTGCTCGGTGGGTTTCGTACCTCAACCGCACCCTACAAAATTTCGAGCATGGTGGGTTTCGTGCCTCAACCGCACCCTACATTTTCTTGATGAGCGGTTCGACATCGCGGAGGGTTTCGTTGAGCTGGGCGATGCTTGTGGGTTTAACAAGGTAGCGATCAAAGCCGCAGTCGGTGGCAAGTCTGCGACTGGCGTCATCGGCGTGGCCTGAGAGAGCAATCAGGACTACGTTTTTTAATTCAGCTCGTTCGCGAAGGTGTCTGGCGACCTCGTAGCCACTCATGCCTTGCATTTGTAGGTCTAAAAATATGACCTGCGGTTTTAGACGGCTTGCTGTTTCAATTGCCAGCGCGCCGCTGCTGGCTACCGAAACCGATTGTCCAAGGCTCTGCAACAATCGGGACATCAGAAATGTCATCGAACGATCATCGTCTACGACTATGATACGATAACTGGATAAGCGAGAGCCACTGTTGCACACTGCTTCGATGCGTTGCGACGATGGGGTGGGCATGGAAAGTCGCAATGGGTTTTTCAACGGCAATCGTACGGCAAACGTACTTCCGTACCCTAAGCCTTCGCTGAATACTTCGACCGTACCGCCATGAAGTTCCACGATAGCTTTGACCAGTCGAAGTCCAATTCCCAATCCTCCGTTCAACGTTTCCGAGCATTGTTTGGGTACTTTCAGAGGTTGAAAAGTGCTTTGTAGTTTGTCCTTGGCGATTCCTCGTCCATTGTCGTTGACACGAATAACGGCGACACCCTGTTCTCTCTCAAGGGAGATTTCTAGGTGACCACCACGATCGGTGAATTTGGCCGCGTTGTGGAGTAAATTCGCGAAGACTTGTATTAGTCGCGATTCGTCGCCGAGAAGCATAATGGGTGGGTCGCTAAGTTTCATTGTCATCGCGTGCCCACATCGCTCAGCAAACGGGCGAACTTGTTCGCAGGCATCGAGAATCGCCTTGCGTAAGTCGATCACCGTCGGGCATATTCTTAGACTGCCTTGAGCGCTTCTGCCTGTATCTAGCAAGTCATTGGACAAGCGAATGAGTTGAGTCACTTGTCGGCGCATGATTTGTAAAAGGTCTTCGGTGACTTGCGGGTCCTCCGTCGAGGAGGGCCAGGCTTCTAAAGCGTGGCTGAGAGCACTGAGCGGATTCCTGATTTCGTGGCCGAGGACCGCTAAGGCTTCTTCATCGACCGGTGAGCTTCTTCTGCACGCGGCATTGAAGTTATCGCAATTGCAATTCAATTGTTCGTAGACCGGTGGAGTTTGACGTTGGGCGGGGATCGCAATGTGACGTACTGCGCCGAGAGGTCGGTTGATGACGGTCATTTGTTATCTTCCCTGAGTAAAATGTTGTGCGTCTTTGAGGCCCGATGCCTTCTGTGGAGTTAACGCTGTGATCTTAGATGTTCAAGTTGAGGTCTAAAATCGAGTGAACTATTGTTATCTCATGGCAGAATCCCTGATTGCCTAGGAGTCAGGTGGGGGTTTGCATCGCAGGCAAGAGAACCGGACGATTGCCGTTAGCGGTATCTCGAGCAACCGCGTCCTCCGCGTTCTCCGTGTCCAATTTCAATTCCCATGATTGGACACGGAAGGCACGGACGACACGGCAAAAACAAATCGGTATTCCATTGAGTCTGTTTCGGATAGGCGATTAGTTCTTCGCCGGACGGTCTCCGCGACTTTCAGGGTTAGCAACCATCCTGTAGCTGGCGGATTTCTCGATGGGCAATTGGAAGTTCGCCCGATGCTCCAATGGCAACCCAAGCCCAACAATAGGAGGACTTAGTTCAGTCGAACCGTTGCGCACACAGTCGGACAGCGAGTAATGCCGCCACCTCTACGCGTTGTAGTCATCAAGCCCAGTAAATACATGGTCGATGGGACTGTTGAGCGATTCCATCGAGGATTCATGCCCAACAGCACCATCGCTCACATTCGCAGCATGGTTCCTGCGGAAGTCGACGGGGTACCCACGGAAACTCGAGCAATCGACGAGTATGTCTACACCGATCTGGACTATTTGAAATTGCTTGAGCCCGCGCGGATCTCTCGAACTCTGGTGGCCCTCGTTGGAGTTCAAAGTCATCAGTTCCATCGCGCACTGGACTTGGCTGCGCTAGCTTCCAGGAATGGATGTATGGTCGTGATTGGTGGACCGCACGTAATGACTTGCGACACTTCGATGCTTCACGGCCACGGAGTCAGTTTTGCGCAATGCGAAGCTGAACTTGTGTGGGATGAGATCCTTCAGGACGCTACATCTGGCGAACTAAAGCCGTTGTACGGAGCTGGGCTTCGATGGCAAGAGAAGCTCGATTCGCCTGTTCTTGTACCTCCTAGTCGAGACGAACTGAGCCGGTACATCGTACCTATGTTGGGCGTGTATCCAGCTCGTGGTTGTCCGTTTCTCTGCAACTTCTGCTCTGTAACCAAGATTGCTGGCCGCAAGATCCGTACCCAAAGCATCGTCACAACCCTGGCAAGTTTGCGAGCAGCAAAGGCTGCGGGCGTGAATACTGTGATGTTCACCTCGGATAACTTCAACAAGTATCCTCAAGCTCCGGAACTGCTACAAGCGATGATTGATGAGAAGCTAGGTTTGCAGTTCTTTGTTCAGTGCGATACGCAGGTTGCTAAACAGGAGAGCCTAGTCGAACTACTTGGTACGGCTGGCTGTTACCAAATGTTTGTGGGAGTCGAATCGTTTGATCGAGCAACATTAGTCTCAGCAAACAAACGACAAAATCGCCCTGATGCTTACCATAACATTGTCAGTTTATGCCGAGCGCACGGAATTGGCTCGCACTTCTCTAACATCCTTGGTTTTCCGCAGGACACGGAAGAATCGATTCGCAATCACCTGGAAGTACTCCAGTCCATCGGTCCAAACTGGGCGTCGTTCTACATTCTTTGTCCGATACCAGGCACTGAACAATACGATGACTTTTTGAAAGACGGCTTAATCGTTGAACGCAATCTAGATCGATTCGATACGACGTGCCTCACATGGAAGCATCCATCGCTCTCTTCGACCCGACTGTCCGAGCTCTTGTACGAATGTTATCGCAAGTTCACTTCTGTCAGCCACATCGCTAAGAACATTCGGGATATCGCTCGACACTCCCGGCCAAGAAAGCTCTACGAAAGTTTTGGCAGCCTTGCGATGTCTTCATTCATTCGATACTGCGCGTGGCGGAGAACGCATCCCATGTCTGGTGGTGTCATGCGAGCGAAACTGGACCAGGCAAGCGATTACATCAGCTTCCGAAAACGCGTGTTTGATCTCGAGCTAGCTCCACTGCCACTGAGTCTCAAGCTGAACAGTATCGACGCTACATTCGAAACGCGTGACACAAACAATATCCTCGTGCCTCAAGTGCTTTCAACAACGTAAACAACGCGAACAAGGAAACCGTAAATGCTTCAAACCATTCTGATAGTGCTGCTTATTGTCTTTTTGCTTGGCGGCGTCGGAACGTTGCCCAACTGGTCGCATAGCCGAAACTGGGGCTATGGACCAAGCGGCGGGATTGGCTTAGTCAGCCTCGTCATCCTGGTGTTGCTGATTCTATTGCTAACTGGTCGTCTTTAAGAATAACCTTCAAGGAAACATCCCATGAAACGAAAACAAAATGCATTCGCTGCATTCGCTGCGTTAGGCCTATTCACATTCGTCGGCTGCGAGCAAAAGTTGCCGAGTCCGACAACCGCAACTGACAAGTCAACCAACATAACCATGGATGACGTCAAGCGAGATGCCGCTCAATCCATGAATACTAGTACAGCTTACTCGCAACAGGCAAAGGATCGACTCGTGAGAGACCTGCAGGCACAGATGGTCAAGATGGATGCCAATATCGAGCAGTTGCGGCTCAAGGGAAAAGATCTGACCAGCGAAGCCAAGGCTAATTGGGAGGTCAAGATGGCGGCTCTCGATGAGAAGAGGAAGTTGGCCAACGCAAAGCTCGAGGCAGTTAGCGAGTCAACTTCGGAGGCATGGAGCGACATCGAAAAGGGAGCTAAGTCTGCTTGGGAAGATCTGTCCAAAGCATTTCAAGATGCGTCAAGCGAGTTCTAAGTATTGCGGTCCATCAGAGGTCCATTCAATTCCATATTCTCAGCAATTCAAGGAGCTATTCATCATGTTGGGTCAAGCCAAGGAAACAAAGAAGCATGTCTTTGACCACGCGATTGTAACGACCTTCGGGAAATTGGACGCTCGCGACATTGAAGAGATCGATGGTCGTCCAGAGCAATTGGTCGTGATGCTCATGAAGCATTACGGATGGAGCAAAACCGATTCTCAGGAAAAGGCAGATCGGCTTTTGGCTCGTATCTCCAAGTAGTCTCAGCTAAAGTTTGTCTCTGTTAGAGGAACAAACTTTGAAGTGAAAATTTGATTCAATGCGTCGACCTTCCAAGCCATGGTGTTAGCTCTGTTGCTTCGTGAAGGTCGATTGCATTGCTTCATTCGTTCAAGTTCTGAATCTCAGCTGACGAGATTAGCTTTTTGCGGCCATCGAGGGTTCGTTAGACACTGAGATGTCTTCCGCACCAGCCTGTTCAAAGACTTGTTTGGCGTTCTGGATTTCCTCTGAAGTTTCGGAGTGAACAGAGAGTAGACACCGTCCGCCCTTGAGCTTCCCTTCATACTTCTTGGCTTCGTACTCTGGGATTCCCAGCCCGATCAAGGCGCCAGTGATACCACCGACGGTTCCTCCTAGTGCAACACCGGTGAGTGCTGCCATGATGGGGCCAGCGGCGATCAATGGTCCCACTCCTGGAATAGCGAGTGCACCGATACCAACCAGCCAACCCAGGCTACCTCCAACGACTGCGCCAGTTCCCGCGCCGATCGTGGCGCCTTCGGGAGACTTGGTTTCGTTTTCAATTGCGAAATCCTTGGATCCCTGTTTGTCAGGCATTAGTACCGAGATATCTGATGCGGTAAAGCCTGCTGACTTCAACTGGTCTACGATTCTCGTAGCGTCCATTGAATTCTTTACTGTGCAAAACACTGCATTTGCCATGGTCACGACCTTTTCTAAAGTTGTTCGAAATTACTTCAATTTTGCAATGTCGATTTGATTGTTTACTTTGGTATCGCCAGCAACTTTGCGAGCGATCAAATCGATCTTGTCTTTCTCTTCAGCGTTCGCAACAGGACCGCGAAGCGTCACGGAGCCGTCCTGAGTCATGATCTTCACGTTCTGCGCGTTCACTGAAAGGTTTCCATCCATCACTTGCTTTCGTATGCTGGCAGTGATGTCGATGTCTTTCTGATTTTCATTTTGGTCCAAGGGAGTCTTGGCCGAGCCCTTTTGATCACGCTCGTTGATCGCCGAGTTATCGACGTTTGGGGTAGTTTTGTTCGATGTATCGCAACCACAAGCGAGTAGCCCGAGTATTACGAATGTTGCATAGATTTTCACGGTTCATGTACCTTGTTAAGAGTGAGGAAAGTGGCGGTAGGTCGAAAGTAATAAAAAGAGACCCGAGGGCAGAGTAGTCACATCGACTTGAGTAATGTGATCTGAAGATCGTAGGCCCTCGGTTCCCTTGGTTAAGCATCGACAACTACCGTATAGTGCTGAGTTTGAGTGGACTACTCAGTCTTCTTTGATGTACGAGTTTCGATCTTGTCGGATAGTTGTTCCATCAAGGTGATCGAAGCTTTCATGTGCTCTGCATTTTTGGTCAGGCCTTCCTTGACAAAGGTTTGCAGTTCGCCTGTGGTGTGCCGCTGAAGAACGGTGAGGCTTGAATGGGCCATCGCATGCTTGGCGACTTGCATTCCGACAAAGCACTTGTCAAATTCGACTCCCTCTTTCTTGCTAAGCATTTCCTTGCTGTCTTTTAAGCACTGATCCGACATCTCTTGATGCATTTGCAGGAAGTCGATTGTCGAAGTGTTGTTGTTAGCTAGATTGGAGGGATTCTCATTGTTAATGGGTCTGTTCGATACAGTTTTCGAAGCAAGCACTTTCAATTCGTCCAGACAGCCTTGGTGAGCTTTCTCTAGGGTTGTTGCAAAAGCCTTGACGTCGTCGCTAGTCGACTTGTCTTTGGCGAATTTGGCTAGCATCACTTGTTCTTGGTTGCTAATAGCTAGACACTTGGCGAAAGCTTGCTCTTTCGATTGCTGAGCATCGGCCGCAGGCTTTTGATTCAAACCGCTCGAAGGGGTTTGAGTCTGAATGGGCTGGCCAGGCTTGGCTTGCTGCGCTGGTACAGCTTGTGGTTGGACTGTCGGTGTTTGCTGAGCAATGATTGATCCCGAAAGGAGCAATGTTGCTAAAGTTGCAAAAGTTAGTTGATTGAGTTTCATATTTGAGCCTCTTAGATTTCGGTTGTTTTAGTAGTTTGGAGTCAGGCGGACATTCCGGCTGAACACTCCGTTCCGTTGTTGTTCGATGCGTTAAGCGTGAGCGATTGCAGGGATATGCTTACCGCAGTCGACTGCCATTACCTGGGTCTTGTCTTCTTTGCTCATGGTCATGCGTATCGTTGCGCCCGTCTTGAGGTCTGCAAGTTTGGCATCCTTTCCATCGCAAGTTACCTTCGCATCCTTAGCCACCGTGTAGTGGTGTTCGTCCCCTTTAGCACAAGTGGAGGTCAGCTTGTCGCCTGCGACCTTGACTAGGTTTCCGTCGCAACAGTTGGCTGCTGGCTTAGTGGTGTCCGTCTTCATGTCCAATCCTTTTCATTCTCAGCAGAGCTCTGTTTGCATGCTTCAACGCAACACAAGCGCTGAAGAGATCATGAAATGCTCTGCCCATGTGATGATTCTTGCTTGGATGATGTCGTGGCCAATCGAAGGATTCCCGAATTGGTTATGGCGGATGCGACCAAGAAGATATGGCGAGTAAGAAAATTTCGACCGAGTAAGAGCTTCAGTTCAGATCCGTTGGTATTCCCTTACAACGATTGGGATAGAAAACGTCCCGCCCAAGCTCACCAAGTTAAGAAGTAACATGGCGGAATCCGCCATGTTGGGCCAATTACATAGCACGAACCGGCTGCAACTGGTACAGTTGAGGGGTCGAGCCAAATTAACAATAGAATTTGGATTTGTCGAAACGACCTGGGCAAGCTAATCCTTGTCCTGAATCTCAAATGGACTAAGTCACATCAACTCTCAACCAGAGCAAGCTCTTTCATCGAATCTACCAGTTTCATTTCCAATTGTCGGTATAGTCGCGTCAGCAGGTGGATTGGACGCTTTTAAGAAATTCTTCTCCGCGATGCCCGTGGATTGCGGGATGGCATTTGTGCTAATTCCACATCTCGATCCATCACGCGAAAGTATGATGGTTGACTTGCTCAGTAAGGTGACTTCAATGCCTGTCGTTGAGGCGAAGCAGGGAATACCGGTACAGGTTAACTGCCTGTACGTCATTCCCCCTAAGAGCTTTATGGCCATTGCCAACGGACAGCTTCAGTTAAGCGATCCGCCGCTGAATCACGGATGGCAAACATCGATTGATTTTTTTCTTCGTTCGCTTGCCAACGATCAAGGCGAGCGAGCCATCGGTATCGTTCTGTCAGGAACAGGCAGTCATGGAACGTTGGGCATTCGAGAGATTAAGCGCTCGGGCGGCATGGTCATGGCGCAGAAGCCAGGCAGCGCGGAGTACGATCAGATGCCGCTCAACGCAATTGCCTCAGGAGTCGTAGATTACGTTCTGCCACCAGAGCAGATGCCCGCAGCATTGGTCAACTACGTCCAGCAACCTTATCTCCGTAATACTGAGGATCTTGTTGCACCTGCCGAGCAATCGTCAGACTTGCTCAATCAGATTCTGACTACGCTTCAGTCCACTACCAGATACGATTTTCGATGCTATCGACAACCGATGGTGCTGCGTCGAATCCAACGACGCATGGGGCTTGCGCACATCGGTACGATGACCCAGTATCTAGAATTTCTTAAACAGCAACCCGAAGAAGTCACGGCTTTGTATAAGGACCTGTTGATCAGTGTTACCGCCTTCTTTCGAGACGCTGAAGCTTATCAGATCCTCGAGCATGATCTCATTCCAGCTCTACTGGCTAAGCATAACAGTGACCTGCCTATACGAGTCTGGGTGCCGGGCTGTGCAACCGGAGAAGAAGCTTATTCAATTGCCATTTTGATGTTTGAAGCGATCGCAGCCGCAAAATCCAACGTGAAGGTTCAAATCTTCGCGAGCGATATCGATGCTGACGCCATTGAAGTAGCTCGCGCTGGAGTTTACACCGCCAGCGTTGTAGGGGATGTTTCCCCAGAGCGACTTAGAAGTTTCTTTGTGATGTTGGACGAGCATCACTACCAGATCAACAAGTCGTTGCGAGAATCGGTGGTGTATTCGCATCAGAATCTGATCGGTGATGCCCCCTTTTCCAAGATCGATCTAATCTCCTGCAGAAATCTGTTGATCTATCTCGAACCTGAGATGCAGAAAAATGTCATCAAGCTCTTTCATTTCGCCTTGGTGACCGACGGATACTTACTGCTTGGCCCATCAGAGACGATAGGCCGACCCAATGATCTATTTGAGACGGTTTCGAAGAAGTGGCGAGTTTTTCGACGATTGAAGTCTCTCAGTCGCGAGTTGATTAACATTCCGCTCACCAAAGCGACAGAGTCGCATAGCGTCTCGACACACCACTCGTCTTTGCTAGTACATCGGAAGAGCTTTAAAGAGTTAACCGAGCAACTGATACTCAACGAGCATGCTCCCGCGGCTGCTTTGTGCAGTCGATTGTTGGAGGTGCTCTATGTGAGCGGACCGCTCGCCAACTATCTTGAGTTTCCGCGCGGTGAACCGACGAAGAGCTTGTTGGCGATGGCACGGCCTGGACTACGCACCAAGCTTCGGGCAACCTGTAGAAATGCAGTGCGCGACGGCAAAACAGTTGTCGAGACAGATGCGAGAGTGAATCGCAATGGACAGTACTTCAAGTGTGCCATAACAGTTCGGCCGTTAAAAGAGTCTGGTCTAGCAGATGGCCTTGTTTTAGTGATGTTCCAAGATCATCTCAAAAGGAACGAGACCCAGACTTCGTTCGATTCACCTGAGGGATCGAATGAAGTTGATGTGGTGCAGGCGGGCGATTTTCTACTGACTCAGCAGCTAGAGAGCGAGTTGAAATCAATGAGCGAAGAGTTGCACAGCACAATTGAAGAAATGGAGAGTTCCAATGAGGAGCTCAAAACCTCGAATGAAGAGATCATGTCGGTGAACGAGGAATTGCAATCCGTCAACGAAGAGTTAGAGACTTCCAAAGAGGAACTGCAGTCGTTGAACGAAGAGCTGAATATGGTCAATGGTCAGCTTCAAGAAAACGTGGCCGAGTTGAAGCAGACTACCGATGATCTGATGAACCTAATGTCGAGCACTGAGATAGCCACCATATTTCTGGATGAGCAATTAAACATCAAACGTTTCACTCCTCCCACGAGATCACTCCTGAATCTGCTGTCCACCGACGTTGGACGACCATTGCAGGACATCGCCCCGAAGTTTGCAGACGATTCCATGCTTCAAGAGTGCCAGAAGGTACTCGATTCTCAGTTGTCCTTAGAGCGAGAAGTAGAGACGGACGAGCCTCGCTACTTCCTGCGGCGGATCTTGCCGTATCGCACCACCGATTGTCAAATCGGAGGCGTGGTCATTACGTTTGTCGATATGACACAACGGAGGTTGTCTGAGGCTGTGCAACGAGAAACCGATGCACGGCATTTCGAAGAGCTTCACGATAGTGCCGAGCGTTTACAGGCGATATTGAACACCGCAGCAGATGCGATTGTAACAGTGGATATTCATGGAACCATTGATAGTGTCAATCTTGCAACTGAAACACTGTTTGGCTACGAACGCAGTGAATTGATCGGCAAAAACATAGCGTTATTGATGCCCAGGAGCTTCAGTAGGCATAGCGTGGGGGAAGTCTCCGAGCCTATTGAGACCGAGCTCGCGAGGCTGGTTAGCAATCGTCGTGAAGTGTCGGCTCAACGTAAGGACGGATCATCCTTTCCAGTCGATCTGGCCTTAAGTCGTGTCGATCACCTTGGCCTGTATACGGGGATTTTGCGAGACATCACGGTGCGCAAGCAACTGCAGGCACATGTCTTGGAAATTGCCGCCGATGAACAAGCACGCATCGGTCAGGAGCTTCACGATGGAACTCAACAAGAATTGACAGGGCTTTCATTGTTTGCCGGAGCGATCGGGGAGTTCCTAGATAAAGCCCAAAGCACTCAGTTGGAAAGTGATCTGGATTGGACTCTTAAAGACAGCGACTTTCGACGAATCAAGGAAGGAGTTGCTAAGCTCACTCAAGGACTGATCGAGGCTAACCAGCATGTCCAAAAACTCTCTCACGGAATCATGCCGGTCCAAATCGATGCTGAAGGACTGAGGTCAGCGCTGGCCGAGCTGGCTGCCTTGACGAACGAGCATCAGAAGATCCAGTGTCGGTTTAACTTTTCCGGTTCGGGGTCGATCACCAACAATTCAATTGCCACACAGCTTTACCGCATTGCGCAAGAGTCCCTGAACAATGCCATCAAACACAGTAAAGCCAATGATATTCGTATCTCTTTAGCTCAATTTCCCAATCAGATTGTCTTAGAAGTCTGCGATAATGGAATCGGCTTCGATCTTAGCAAGGTGACGAGTTCCCCAGTCGCCAGAGGTGGTTTGGGGCTTGGCATCATGAAGTACCGAGCAAGCGTTTTAGGCGGTGACCTTCAAGTCAACCGAAATGTCGAACATGGCACCACTGTTCGATGCACAATTCCCACAACAGGTGAAATGTCATGAACAAGTTCAAAGCTACAACAAGAATCCTGATAGTAGACGACCATCCCATGATGCGAGATGGGCTGACCATGCGAATCTCGTCTCAAGCCGACATGACCGTGTGCGGCGAAGCTGCTACGGAGGATGACGCCATCGAGTTGGTCAACCAACTTAAACCCGATTTGGTTGTCGTCGATATCTCCTTAAAGAGCGGCAATGGAATCGAGTTGGTGAAGCGAATAGCGATACTCGATTCAAGCATCAAAATGCTAGTGGTTTCAGCGTTTCATGAATCGTTGTATGCCGAGCGTGCTCTACGGGCTGGAGCGTTGGGCTATCTTAATAAGCAGGATTCGAACGAGAAGTTGATTGAGGCGATTCGAACGTTAGTTCAGGGCGAACGCTACGTGAGTGCCGAGATTACACAGCGACTGGTTACTCAGGCATTAGGTAAGCGAAACGTCACGCTCGATCCCATTGAACAGCTAACAGACCGCGAATTGGAGATCTTCAAGTTGATCGGTGCGGGTGTCAATACGAGTGCCATCGCCGAACAACTTTTCTTGAGCACTCATACCGTTGATACTCATCGTGAGAATATCAAGCGGAAGCTCGGCGCGAAAACCGGCGCTGAGTTGAATCGCCAAGCAATTCAATCGATGCTAGAAAGCGGTTGAGC
>CAUJKA010000267.1 GCA_963204965.1 Planctomycetota bacterium
AACAGTACCTTTTGAACCTCCGGATTCGCCAACGCGTACTTTTCGTCCAGCCACGCTTCAAGTTCGTCAATCGGTAAGTATCCCTCGCGACCGGCGACTTGGTTCAGTTGAAAGTCGAGAATCCTTAATGCCGGTAGCGCACTCACATTCATCGTTTGCGATAGCTCAACTGCTTCATCTGCATCGATGCGAACCACGATCCAACTCTTTAGAATCGACTCGGCATCTTCGTCTTGTAATTCCAGTTCCAACTTTCGACACCACGTACACCAATCGGCACCAAACACAGCAAGAAGTGGCCTTCCCTCCAAAGTCGCAAGCTGTTGAGCGGCCTGAAGATCGCGTTGGAGTTCAATCGGCTTACCGACCTTCTTTTCGACTACCTTTTTTGGCACCATGGAATCAGCGTCGACTGTCCCATTGATGCTTGAACGAGCGTCGTCCTGCACGGCGTTGCCCTGTTCAAACAAATCGCGAACACCCTTAAGCTCGGGTAATTGTCCCAAGCTTTCACTGGTGTTTAAGCTTAGGAAAATTCCAATCAAGGCTACGACCGTGGCAGAAATTCTCAAGACGTAGCTAGGTAGCTTAACACGCACAATCATCGACTTCATAGCGATTTACCCTCCACGGTGGGAGCTTCTGAATCCTGCTGTACTTTGCCCGTATGAAGCACCTTTGCCCAGTAGGCGTTGAATTCAAAGGTAGGACTGTTTTCATGATCATGACAACGCGCGCACTGTTGCTTAGCAAGGAATGGGGTCTTCTTTTTGGGATTGTCCACATGTGACTGCGACGGGCCGTGACAGTTTTCGCAGCCAACGCCAACTAGAGTCTTAGAAAGATTTACACTCACAAATCCGCCTGGTTGTCCGTAACCTGTTGTATGACACTGCTGGCAGAAAGGATCGTAATGCGCACTTTTGAGTACCAAAGGCTCCCACGCGTGCGAGTGCTTGGAATGTTGCCAGACTAGATCGTCCTCTTTGTGGCATTTGTTGCAGGTAGTGGAACCAGCCAAGTGATATCCCACTTGATTTACAATCGAATCGTCGACGTATCCAGCAGCGTCCGAGGGATAGTCCTTGGACTTGAGCTGATCATAATAGGCTTGAAGATTCTTGAGCTGATCGCGGTCTTCGCCTGTTGTGCTTTTGACTTCAAGGATATCTGCACTCAACTGTTGGAATGTCGTATCGTTTTTGGCTAACTTAGCCTTAGCCAGAAACTTGCCTTTGTTGGTTGCCGACATCAGCGTTACAGTTCCAACTTTTCTAGGCGTCAGTGCATGTCCCGTGGGACCACCGATGATGAAGTCCACTTCGGGTAGCGAATGAGCCAGCTCTTGAAGATCTTTTTCTTCCAAGTAGGCCAAGACGATGCGAACGTCTGCGGACTTGTTCTTGAATGCGTTGAGCACAGCTTGCGTAGGTTGACTGGCTTTCCACTGCGAATGGACGACAAGATTTGGATCGATCACTCCAGCGACCGCAATTCGCAGTCCGCCTCGTGTTAGCTCGACACAGTCGGAGCCTACAGTCTTGCCCGATTCGTCCAACAGATTCGAACTCAACCACTGCACGCCGGCTTCAGTTCCAAGCTTGCGAAGTTGATCGGGCGAGAAATCTGTCTCGGGACCACCGATATTGTGAGCGTCCAACTGGCAAAGCTTAAGTCCGTTGAGCAAATAACGTAGTCGAGTCTCTTGATATTCGTTGGCGCCTATTGCCGATCCTCCGGCATCCAGGTAGACAACTTCACTCCCCTGATTTCGCTCGACATCGATCAGCGTCGACCTCCGCGCGAGACCACCCGACTGATTCGCTGCACAACCACAGGGCGTTATCCAGCCTTTTGTATCCCCAGAAACGATCAACGTAACCGTGTCACTACGTTTACTGCAACCAACCAGTCCCAGTAAGACAATCGCAAGCAGTCGGGCTATCAACTTGCCAAGGCTCATCCTATCTATTCCTACTGAAGCAAACTATAGACGAGAATGTTGACGTTAATCTCCTCGGCGTTGGTAATCTCGTTACCGCCGCAGCAACAGCAGCCTTGCGTGTTCGAGGTGTCGTTGAGCCCATCTTGGGAATAGAGAACACCGAGGCGATTGCCAAAATGAATGCCCATCAGCGGCTTGGGCTCGCCGTGCTTAGCCTGTAACTTGGTAATCTCGTACGCCGTATGAAAGATCAAGTGATCTTGGCCAATTGTTTTCATTTCGCGATCCTTGAAGACCATCGACATCTCTTTGCGAAACGATCGGTCCCATTCTTGAGACGAACAGCCCGACGAAGCCAGCAAGAATCCTCCACGTTCAATGAACTGCCGAAGATTATCTCGCTCTTCTTGAAGCAAGGTGAACTCACCCTCACCAGTCATGATGATCAGCGGAAAGTTGAACACTTCTGAAGAAGAGAGCTTAACCGAGTGCAGGCGACGACTGGTGCTGATTGCCGAGTCCTTTTCGGCTCGTCGCAGGAAGTGATCCGAAAAGCACTCACTCGTTTTTGTTCCCGCGTAGATCAGGTTCGCGACCTGGACAACGCTACCTGCTTCGCCGCCAACCGAGGCAGGATCAGCAACCACATTAGTCTTCGGTTTGGTCTTGTCGGTGTCCTCTGCAGTCGCCGGAATGCTCGTCGTTGTAATGAGACAAACGGCTAGCAAATTCCATCCAAGCAATTTCCATGTCGTTATCATTTCGAATTACCTCCTTCGTCAATTTCGCCAATCTTGTCCGAAAGAGTTCGGAAGTAGTCGGCGACCTTTGTTCGATAGTTAGACGGTACAGCGTTCCAATCTTGACCGCCGGCCGTTCCCTTAGTTGTGCTCTCAGAAGTTGCACTTCCACCGCTAGTGTCGTCGATCGCCTGGCTTGTTTGAACGCCTTGTGACTGTCGATCGCCACGTCCGCGGCTGGGAGATTGCTGAGGGTTGGGTATCGATCCGTACATTCCGATGTTCTTGGGACCTGGGCTTCGAACTGAGTAACCGCCGCCAGCCCCAAAGCCCATTCCCATGCCTGGATTTCCGCCGGGCTTCATGCCGCTTCGACCTGGACGCATGCCCATCATCTTCTTCAATTGATCCAGCGAGTTGCCAAGTTTTGCTTTGCTAGGGTTGAAGCCTGCCTTGCAGTTCTCACAAGCTTTATCGCCCATCGACTCATTATCGCCGAGGAATTCTTCGAGTATTTCTGCGGCACGCTGAGCCGAGTTTTGAGCTTCCGTCATCTCTTGCGCAGCCATACTCTCGCGAACTGCGTCGGCAAAATCTTGCGCTGTTTGCTTCAGCTTTTCGGTCTCTTCATCAGCAGGGAGTTCTTCCGAATGCTTCTGTATGTCTTCCAGTAATTGGTCGAGTTGTTGCTTTAGCTGCTCTTGTTCCGATTCCAATTCAGCAACACGACGCTGAGTGGCCGGATCGTTGGGATCTGCTGATTGCAATCCTCGCATTCGTTCGGCAAGGTCGCGCTGTTGTTGAGCCAACTGAGTGAAACGCTCTTGATCCATCATTAGAGGCATCATCTTTTGCATTTTACCTAAGGGATCGATGGCGGACTCAGTGAGTTCCTCTTGCATCTCCTTCATCTGCTCCATCATCTTTTTCAGTTCCTCTTGATCTTCGGCAGAAAGATCAGGGTTGGCCGACTTCTGCATCTCCTCCATAGAATCAGCCGCTTCGGCTGCTTGCTGGCTCATCTCCTTGAGCATTTTGGACAGTTCTTGATCGACATCGATCGGCATAGCTTGTTCGCTTAGCTTGTCGATCTCACCAGCGGCTTTCTTAGCAGCATCTTTGGCGGCCTGAAGCTTTTGCTGTAGATTCTGAGCTGCCTCGGGCGATTGCGGATTCTCTTCAAGTTGCTTTTC
Source organism: Planctomycetota bacterium (assembly GCA_963204965.1). Taxonomy (GTDB): domain Bacteria; phylum Planctomycetota; class Planctomycetia; order Pirellulales; family Pirellulaceae; genus Aureliella. Next base: position 3,879 of record CAUJKA010000267.1, read on the forward strand.
AGCCTCTTCCACCTCACGTAAAGTCGAAGCAATATTCTCAAGTTGACGGCGGGCAGCCTGGTACTTAGCCTGCAACATTTCCGCACCGCGCTGTTGAACCATCATCTCTTGGAACTCGGCCACCGAGATGATCTTGATCACGGTAATCGGCGACTCGGCTCCCTTGGCACCAGCAGGATCATTGTCCTCGGTCCGCGCGAATAACTGAATTTCATCACCGGGTTCGAGTTGGTAACTAGGCAGAGGCAACGACCACTGTTGCTGCACGCGCGCTTGCGATTCGAACTCTGCATTGATTGCTGTGGCTGGCGAGCCGTTCAACGATCGAAACAAAGTCAGCTTTGAAATGCCAAAATCATCATCGGCGATGACGGTCACGGGCAGTTGAACATCTGGCGTAGCGATCGATATGGGCTGAGGTTGGACGATGCGAACCACCGGTCGACGATCTTCCGTGATAGAAATTGTTCCGGTTACTCGATCAATCGATGGTGTGCCTTCGACATCAACGACGCTAAGCTCAAACTGCCCCGGCTTGGAAAGACTGGAGACTCCGGCTACAGAATTTGGCTGAGCGCCTTCGCCATTCCAATTCGCAAGCTTGACGATCTCTTCCTCACCGTCGCGATAGGTTAACTTCAACACACCTTCCGACAGCGGTCGAATGGTTGAGGCCATCCACTCAAGCGTTGTACCTGCCAAACCGCTAATGCCTTTCTCTGGCACTGGACCTACGTAAGGAGCAGTTCGAGTGTAAGCCGGAGGCGTGATGACAACTTTCGGAGAAAGCAATTGCGGAGTCAGTGTTACGTCGAGTCGCACTTTCTTCGAGCGACTCAAGCCACTCTTCGCATAGAGCATCAACGGTTCAGTGACCCGGGTTAACATCGCTTGATAGGCGTTTTCGCTTTCGGCGAGCATCGGCAGGACAAGCTCGGGTCCATTCGTTGGCTCGATCACAAGATGCACGCGTTCGACACGACCGCCACTTACACGAGCCTTAACGAGAGTGTCCTGACCATACAACACAGATTCCTTCTCAAGTTCAATCTCCATGAGAATGCCCGTGTATGGCGGGACGTCACCATAGGGCGTGAGAAATCTACTGAATTGGTGCCAAGCGATTGACGGAACGATGGCAGCCACCAATCCAACCAGAGCAAAGATCGCAACAAGCGTCAGAGCGGGCTTCTTCAGTTGCTCAAGCGGTGCGACCAACGCCGGCGCAACGTGGCTCAGTTTTTCGGTCGCGCGTCGAGTCGCAATGGACGCGAGTCCATTCGAGAGATCTGATTCGGGATGCACTGGACGAGTGGCAAGATGAAGCCCAGCCAAGATCTCGCCACCGCTGCGGATGGTCTGATCGACTTGTTCGGCTATGCGGTCATGTGTAATCGAACGAATTCGTGTTAAAGCGTAGGCCGCGCAGCCAACCACTGCCACGACGATCGCAACGCGAGTCGCGCTCCATCGAACCACCGAAGGCAACGCCCAGATCGTATCCAGCCACATCAAAACAAAGCACGCCGCGACAACAGATGCTGCGAAGAGCATCACAATTCGTCCCAAACTGAATCGACGCACTCGATCACGAAATGGCTTCAAGCCTTGCATCAAGTCGTTGGATGAAAATGTAGGTGATCCGGCTGACATGAATTTCCTCTCCCTAAACAATTCCACTTCGTCGGCGAACAACCCAGCTTGTGATCCACGTTCCCAAGACCAACAGCAAGACCCAAGGGCGGTCCCACATTGTCGTGCGCGTGACTTCATGCTTTTGCTGACTGCGGATTTGCTCGACGAATCGCTCGACAAGCTTGGGGACATCCTCAGGCAGCAAGACTTCTCCGCCGCTCAATCTCGCAACTTGCCGCATGACGTCGGGCCGCGCGTCGACCTCTAAGCTCTCAAACCAAGGATCGCGGACTTCGAAAGCACCCGCGGCAAGCACTTCGTCGCTTTCTCCACGCACAATCTTTAGGGAGTAATACCCAACATCCAAGCTGCCTAAATCGACTCGATAAAGTCCATTGTCCACGCCCGAGGCAGTCAAAGTCAATCGCTTAGGCAAGTCGAACTCAGCAGATTGCAAAAGTACGCTCAACTGCTCGACATTCCACTGTGCAGGATTCTTCAGCGAAACCGACGCAGTGGCGCGATCGCCGGCTAGGTAAGTGGCTCGGTCGGATCGAATGGAGATATCTTGCCCAGGCAGCATGTCTTGTTGTGAAATGATCCATTGAACCATCGATTGCCAAAGCGTCGGATAGATCTTGTCTTTACTCGCATGTTCAGGCGCGAGAAACGCCCAACGCCACATGCCCGCTCCTTCCACAACGATCGTCTGTCCGGCTCCCATCGGTTGATAGGTCACCACCGGCACAGAAGCCCCGCTTGAACTGGTGCTTTGCATAAGAATTTGCGGCAAGCCAGTCCGAATTTTTGGCTGCGAACCCACTGCCAGCGTTGGCAGTGATCCAATTGGATCGATGCCTTCACTAAGTAACGGATCGAAGATCGAGGTATCCAGCGCGTGCTGAGTGACTTCGGCATGGACTCGTGATTCATCAATCGAACCGGCCCACTTAACGGGCAGAATTTCAGCAAGCTTCGCAGCCATTTGATCACTTGGCGCACCCCGAGCACACAACAAACATCCGCCGTTCTTGGAGATCCATGAACGCAAGTTGTCGACGGCTGCATCGGTGAGATAGACACCTGCGTCGCGACCAAGAATGACTAAGCGATACTTTTCGAGTAGTCGGTCAGACTCCAAAGGCGAAGCGAGTTGCTCTTCAATCTGCCATTGATTCGCGCGGGAACTTCCGGCATCGGTGGCTTCTTGGCCTTCGGATTGGTTGTCGGCGTTGCTCTCAGAGTTGCTCGCAGTGGTTGCGCTGGTGGTGACTCGAACCGGACGCGGAGCTTGCTCAGCCTTGCGAACCAAGAAGCGATTGGGACTTAGCTTAACGATCGTGGTTAGGTTGACGACTGGGTCGTTGGCTAAGTTGCGAAGAAGAAACTTGCTATCCCAATACGGCTTCCCCTCAAGCACAAGCACTTCAATGGGAGCGAGCAATTGTTGCACGAGAACCGATGTTTCGTTATCCGCCGAAGTGACTTCGCCTTCCACTTCGCTCGCTGCAATCTGGTAACGCTCTAACGGTTGAGCGTCCGCTTTAGGATCGACGAAGAATCGCACTTCTTGGGTTGGATCGTTCAGGCGGATCGATTGTGTTTGCAGCACTTCACCATTGTGGAGAAGTTGAACCTGAGTAGTGCGACCAACCAAGCCGCTGTGACCAATTGTGGCTCGAATGGTGATTGGCGTGTCAGGAAAGGAAAGCATACGAGGCGACTTGGCACCCACGGACAAATTCTTCATGCCCAGAGACGACCCCAATGTGACCGTATAGATTGGAGTCGCCAGTGCGTTGGCTTCGCGAGCCGATTGAAGCAAGCCTTCGGTCGAGCCAACGTTGTGCGCGCCGTCACTGAGTAGCAATACCGCGTGACCAAGTGGCGAACCAGTGCGTATCGACTGCCGAATCGCCATTGATAGATCGCTACGATGTCCCTGAGGCCACCGATCGGATTCACTCGCAGTGTCTTTGCTCGACAATTGCAGTTTTGGATCCAATGGTTTCATGACGCTGCCAAAAGCCATTGGCTTGATGCTAATTTCGCCGCCTTTAGCTTCAACTTGACTCGCCAATTCGACTGCGCGTGTCCATCGAGTTTGTGACTTGCTCTCATCCATATCCGGGGTATTCATGCTCATCGTTCCATCGACCAGCACCGTTATCGTTGGAACACCAGGGATCGGCGGAATCGTTTCGACCCAAGTTGGATTTAGCGCTATAAGCAGCGGTCCAATCAATCCCAAAGCCAACATCACTGTCAGCACAACACGTTTAGAAGAGGTCTGATTCCATTCAAAGCGAACGACGTACCAGAGCATCGCAGCAACTGCGATGGCAGTAAGTGCCCACCAAAGGCTTAGTGGAATTTGAGGTTCAATCGTCCACACGTTGTTTTCCTACATTCGATTCCAGCGCAAGAGGACGACTTCCGAAACAAGTCCGAAACAGCAAGCAACAATCAACCACTTCCACAGATCATCCTTGGGACGTTCATCATCGCTGCTGGACGAGAATCCTACGGGCCGTGTACCGCTCAATCGCTCGGTAAGAACCTGTTTATCAATGGTGCTTAAGTCGGATTCAATTGCGGGCGCTGCTGTCGTCGCAAGCCAAACCGGTACGCCCTCTTCTTCCAAAGCGTAAATGCCCGGACCAGTCGGCTCGGGCCAATTCCAAACCATCGAAGCTTGATCTGCGAACCATTGCCACTTGCCAAACTCGCCATCCTGCGGTGGAATTCCATCGATAGTGCGAGCCTTCAGAACAGACTCGCTGCTAAGTGTTGGCGGCAACAAGCGTACGAGCGGTTCACCGGGACTGGCTGCCTCTGATTGCGAACGGCCTGCCAAGAGCGATTGCGTCAGCTCGCTAATCACTGGCAAAAACGTCTGCTGAACCGCCCAATTCGATTTACCCAAGTCGGCATTCACTACGGCAACTTGTCCAGCACCAACACTTGTTAGGTAAAGGAGGGTCGAAGTGTCGCTGAGTTCCGCTAGAACTTCGTCGGCTATGCCACTGGGGTTAGGCTGAGTCGAAAGACCACCTTGAATGCGTACTGAACGAAGCTGACTAGCCGCGTTGTTACTACCCAGCACTTGGAACGGTCCAGAACGACTTTGAGTCTTGCGGATTGTCAGATCTTTGCGAGCCTGTTGATCGCTGGGCGGAAGTAACTGAACAGGGGGCTGGAAGTCTGTTCCAAGTAGCTCAGCCATCTGTGCGATATTCGTCGCATCCACAAACTCGCTCGCTACATACAATAAACCTCGACCTCGTTTAAGCTGCGACGCGATCAGTTGCAAAACTTCTTTGCTCAACGAACCAGGATGATCGACGACATAAACATCGCAAGCAGGCCAACTGCGAATTGGATCACGATCTGGGTGAACGCGCTGGACGACGGATTTCGACTTTCCATCCCCAGTTGTTGCCAAGGCCACGTCAAGTACTTCTTGCAAGAAGAAGCTCGACGACGGCACTTCTCGTGGACTTTGTCGCGTGAGCAAAAGCACTTGCACGGGCGGACGCACTCGAACGGCCAAAGGTCGTTGGTCATCTTCAACTAAGACGTCAAGATTGCCAAGCAAGCGGACCCAGCCGTGTTTCCAACCCACTTCATCGAAGACCACGCTATCCGTTAACGTTCGCGAAGTTTGTGGCGCCAACGTAGTTTCCAAGGTTCGACTGTAAGACCCTAGTGCAATTTCGCAGCGGATCTTGGATTCGATCTCCGAGTAATTCGCGACCTCAATTTCTAGGTTAACGGACTGACCGACGATCGGTTCTGTGGAAGCTCGAGCAGAGACAATTGCGACGTTACTTGTATCGGGCAAGCCAACGCTGTGGAATTGAATTTGTGTTCCCTGCGGAATCAACTCCAACATTAACGTTCCCCAATTCGATCGCTGGAAATCGCTGATGATCACGAGTTCCTTTAGATCGCTGGGCTGCTGTTCCAGTAACTTAGCCGCTTCCTCGAGAGCCGCTCGCGTGTCACATCGTTCGCTGACCGGCTTGGCCTGCTGTACAGCTTTACGCAGTGCGGCCAAGTTCGGTGACATTTGTTGAAAGACCGATCGGGGCTTAGCACCAGCGATTACGACTCCAGCGTTCAGGCCTTGAGCCGAATCCAGAAACTGAAGCGTACTTGCAACAGCTGATGACCAACTGGTAACGCCGCCGCTGCCGGCCATCATGCTGTGGCTGTTGTCGAGCACAATCACTCGCTGCGAATCGCGAGAAGCTTCGGTGGTTACCTTAGGGCGATCACTCATTAAGGGCCGAGCGAGAGCCATCGCAAGCAAGGCGATGCAAATCGCTCGTAAAAGCAAGACCAACAGGTCGCGTAACCGCGATTTGGCTCGCCGCTGTTGAATGACTTCGTTCAGAAAGCGAATCGTTGAAAGCGAGTAGGCAACAGGCCGCGGTTTGGTCAAGAAATGTACGACGATCGGTGCCGCTACCGATAAACCGCCAATTCCAATTGCCCACCAATTCAAGAATTCCATGGCAATCCCTATGCGCTACGCATCACTAAAAAGGAACGTAACACATCCAGATAACTCTCCGCAGTACTGACTCTATGGTAATCACAACCTGCACTTAGAACTCCCGAGCGAATGTTGCTCACATGCTGCTCGAATCGCTCGTTGTACAACTTACGCAAATCGTGAGCCTGACAATTCACCTCGCCGTCCATCTCCAATCCGACGAAGCGAAAGGCGTTGCCCTCTGGCAAGCGTTCCTCTTGTGGATGAATCAAATGAAGCGTAATGATCTCCCAGCCTCGCGCGCGGAACTTTCGAAAGCTGGCTAACACCTGTTCAAAGTCACCCACGAGAAAATCGCTGAGCACTAGAAGCACGCCACGTCGTCCGGCTTGAAGCAGTAGATCGTCCAGCCCGGAAGCCAGTTGTGTTTCGCCGTCAGGAATTAGGGCTTCGATGGAATCATGCAACAATCCACGTTGTTGCAATGAAGCTGAAGCTGGCAAGTATTGTTCGATACCGCGTTTGATGGAACACATACCCACCGCATCTCGACCAACGATAATCAAGTGCGAAAGGGCCGTGGCAAAGTACTGCATCCACTCGAGCTTGGAACCGGAGTAGTCGGGCCGTTGAGCTCGAACGAAAGGACTGAGAACTAGACCCTGTTTGCGAAGCGTAGTTTGTTGCGGTGCCCCTTGGAGCATCGATCCGCTGCAATCCAGGACCATCGTGCAACGCAGATCCGTTTCATCTTGAAACAGTTTCAAGTAGGTCCGACCGGTTCGCCCCATGGCTTTCCAATCCAACCTGCGAAGATCGTCACCCGGCGAATACTCGCGGTAATCCACGAACTCACCCGCTCCGCCACGTCGCTTGGCAACGTGCCGACCCGAGTACGACCCTTCGACGCGTCGCGACGTCGTGAATCGCATCTTTTCTAAACCACCCAGCTTGGACGGTTCGAAAAACCGGCTTAAATGTTGGCCGGCGGTAGGGGACGATTGCTGCGAGTTCATGCGATAACAATTGGACCTATGATTGAGAGTGTTTTGCGATGTGGTCTAGAACTAAGTGACACAATTAAACTGCCCAACTTCGGTCAGCAATCAATTGATCGACCGCATAACCGTCACCAATCGCGCGGTGATTCAACAAGACTCGGTGTCGAAGAATTGGAATGGCAACCGCTTGAACATCTCCAACGATGGGGGCTGTACGACCGTGAAGCAAGGCTCGAGCTTTCGCTGCTAGGACCAAGTTCTGGCTGCCGCGTGGGCCAGCTCCAAAAGCAACGTACTTGCGCACCAATTCGCTGGCACCCTCTTGTTCCGGTCGCGTGCCACTGCACAACTTCACTGCGTAATCGACGACCGAATCTGGCACAGGGACAGCTCGGACAATCTTGCGCAGTTGATAGAAATCATCTTTAGTCATCGAACTATCGGCCAACGACGGTGGCTCAGCAGTCGTCTTCAAAACGATCTCGCGCTCTTGAGCTGGAGTTGGATAAGAAACGCGAATCTCCATCATGAATCGATCCAACTGCGCTTCTGGAAGCGGATAGGTTCCTTCTTGCTCGATCGGATTCTGAGTCGCCACGACTAGGAATGGATCTTCAAGCTGGTGAGTCTGACCACCAATGGTCACGTGGCGTTCAGCCATCGCTTCCAGAAGAGCTGACTGAGTCTTGGGAGCGGCTCGATTGATCTCATCAGCAAGTACTAAGTTCGCGAAAATAGGGCCGGGACGAAACTTCATCATCGTTTCATCGTTTGAACTATTCCTCGCCAAAAGTTCGTAACCCGTAATATCGCTTGGCATTAAGTCAGGCGTGAACTGAATTCGATTGAACTTGAGATTCAGCGACTGGGCAAGTGCTTTAACCATCAAGGTTTTTGCCAGTCCTGGCGCGCCGACGATGAGTGCATGCGAGCCAGTCAACGCACAGATGAGCAATTGCTCGATAACTTCATCCTGACCAACAATCGATTCTTTCAACTTGTCGCGCACTCGCATCGCTTGCTTGGCGAACAACTCACACACCGCTTCCGCATCCTGGACAATCACGCTGCACCTCTAGCAAGGGATCTAACTATTTTGACGTAGCCGGAGCATTTATTCTAGCAGAACCACACCCCATTTGGCGAAAAACCAACATCCAATAGTTGCAGATTTTCTGACGAAATGACTGTCTTCTAGAGTTGCAACTCTAGGTGGCACGCTCTGAGAGGCAACGGCAGCGAGCCTCGAAGGGCGTGGCTTCCGTTCGACAATTGACCAAAGCACTGGCTTCGCTCCAAAGTTCACACGCCCATCAGTTGTAGGCTCACTGCATTTTGGTCAACAACTTCTGAGCGTGCCACCGTGCCACCCAACGCCGTTAACCCATTTCGTTTTTCAACGGGCGTGCCAAACCGCCCCGATCCCTCATAGTTATCCCGTCGGCGATTGGAGAACCGTCCAGCGTCGGTTTTAGTCGCGAACGCGACGACATTTGAAAGCCTGGGATAAAATCCCAGGTAAAGCCGAGCGTTTAAATTGTGAGTCGCGAAGCGACGGCATTTTCTGAAACCAGCCAGCGTGACTTTGGACTTCTCCATTTCAACCGCTTCTTGACAATACGGAAGTAAAGATTGCTAAACTTCCAATCCAATAGCAACTCGCTAATGCAACTGACACGTAAGTAGTGAGGCGGTGCTCGGGCAAATCGCGACAATACGCTTCAACAACCCCGACTAATGACAATGAAAACAGCACTATTGTGGCAATTTGGCAGTGAGTCAAAACCGACTCATCCGAATCGTGGCCGAAAAAAAGAAGTGCCACACTTCCACATGCCACAACCAGAAAGACAATCGTTGCAATGGGCCTATTTGGACGTGCTATCAAGAGGATGACAAGCAGCACAAAGAGCCATGGTGCCCCGAGCATAAAGACAGCCGCAATTGGATTAAACGCACGTCCGAGCAAGTGTAATGGAGCAAAGAAGACTCCGACCTTTACACAAGCGGATGCGACTGGGATTGCGATCGTCGTGAAAATTGCCACATATGTTGTAAGTTTCAATAACAACAAAATACTTGATTTTGAATCTCTAACACGATCTGTCATCTACCAGCGTGCCTGCAAGCTATTTCAAACACTGTTCGGCCAACCAGACCTACAAAAAGACCGAAATACATGGCGAAGCATGCTAAAACACCAAAACAATAAACCACAATAAACAACTTATCCCGTATGATTAATGGAAACGGCAAAATATAACCGACTAAATAATAAACGAATGGTTGGTAGACTATTGAATGTGATTTTGACAATCCACAGACAAAACCTAAAATAGTAACAACGACCAGTTCTTCTACCCAGGTCCCAAGCGTCATTATTTCGCCGGTTCCCAGCACAGCCGGCAAGCACCACTTTACAATCGCAGTTATTGCAACTGTGCAGTAAATGAGCTTCGAATAGTCCACCGTAGCTGGAATCTGCGTCGTAGGAATGAATACCTGCGTGGTTGGGGGATGGTAAGGAGATTCATTATTCATGATCTGGTAGTGCCATCCAACAATGGCGTTTTTCGAAATGTGGTTTTTCTCGGAGGGTATCGGGACACAGCCCACGCGTAGCTATCTTAACAGCTTTCAACAGTTTTTGAAAATCTCCAAAAATCGGTGTAAGATTTTGGGTCTCAAAAAAACTACCAATACTTGGACCAACTCAACTCCATTGCTGGGTGAAGCTGATGGAGCGATATGTCGATTGTATCGCTGGGAATCGCTTAAGTCCGATGAAACTCTATCGTTCATGTGATGAATCGCACGTTCCACCGCTGCTGCTTGTTTGGGTGCGGGCTAAAGCAGCGGCTGCAATCCGAAGTTCACACGCCAATCAGTTGTTGCCTCGCTGCGCTTCGGTCAACAGCTTCTGAGCGTACCATCCATGCCACCCAACCAACCTGCCATCCTGCGCCGCTAACCCATCTCATTGAAACTCTTGGACCGCGCGCGCATAATCCATACTTCATTTGTATCAGGCACTACGAATCCAAACGCACAACTTTTCTCTGAGGCACAGATGTCAGGTTCGAAATCGCCCATCTTTAAATCACCAGGTGAAGACGCCGAAATGCAGCAGGCGGCTGCTCAAGCGCGTCAAAACTTCCGCTACTTCTGGCGCGAGATGGCGTGGGAGCAACGTCGGATCATTCCAGGTCTGGAACTGGCAGGCGTAAAGGTCTCCTTCTCTGATCCACCGGTGGTAAGAGCCCGCAACCCGGGAGCTCTAGAGGTCGAACACATGTGGCTCTTGGAGGTCGACTTCGATGGAAGACAGATTCAAGGAACGCTGATCAACTCGCCGCACTCCCTAAAGTCGGTGCGCGAGGGAGATCGAGTGACAATTCCCGGAAAACAACTGTTTGACTGGATGTATGTGCTCGGCGGAACTGTTTTCGGCGGGTTTACTGTTGATCTGATGCGTTCACGGATGTCGAAGTCTGAGCGAATGCAGCACGACAGAGCATGGGGCTTTGATTTCGGCGAAGTTGGAATCGTGAACTTGGTTCCGCCTGATTACATTGGCGATCCCGTCAACAAGAAAAAAGGTCTCTTCTCCTTTCTCGGTAGTGCCAAGTCGACTCCGCAAGACTATGCCAAGGTGGCAGCCACCGAACACCCGATGTCGGTGAACATGCGCCAGTCGCTCGACCAAGCCCTAAGCAAGAATCCAGAGATGGTTCACCAAGGGGATGATCGAGGTTATACCTTCATCCACCAACTGTCGCTGGCCGGTTCGCTAGACGGCGTCGATGTTTGCCTTAAGCATGGAGCCGATCCCAATGCGACCGCTCCCAATGGAATGACTCCTTATGCTTTGGCCAAATGCTTGGGTTGGAAACGAGTCATGGAGCGGCTTCAACAAGCAGGGGCGACATGATGTCCGTCGTCGCTTCTTCTATTCCCATCCTTCTGATCATCGATTTAAGTCGACGAGAGCTGAATGTTCGGACGCCTATTCCAAAGATCCGGCGATTTGTAGATCGGAGTTCAGGATTGCTTTAGCCTGTGGTATGCTTGCGGTCGTAATGCTGATCTGGAAAGCAACTAGCAAGAGTGACAATGATGGGATCTAAATGCGTCTGTGCGTCATCAATTTGGACCGAGTAATAGGAGGTTGATATGCTTTGGAATCGAATCGTAGTCATGATGCTGGTAGTCTGCTTTGGTAATGAACTGTACGCTCAGCAAGATTCGATGGAGTTGCTTGACGAGAGTTTCATGTTGAAAGAATCAATAGCCTTAGAGCATCAGCGAGATAGCACTGACTTCGACAATAGTGCTCGTGATAAAGAGAAACCGCCTTATCAATCGATTACCTTAGCACATACCAACTCCTTGCTCTATTTCGAGGGCTTTGAGGTCACGTTCTCAGCCGATGGAACGGTGAAATACCGAGGATCAAATCGAACGAAATTAGCTGGCGAGAAACACTTCAAAATTCACGCTCGGGACTACATGAGACTCTGTCGTGCTGTTCGGCGACTTGAGCTTGATAAGGATGTTCAACCGCCTTCGGGAGTGGTTTGGGATTCACCGGTGACCATTGTGCGCACCCAGCTTAAAGACGGTTCAAAAATCACTGTTGGCAACAAGGGTGATTACGATCGGATCGAGTTCGAACTTTTGAGAGCCTACGTCGAAAAGCTACTCAAGCAGGCCAAAGACCAAGCCAAATAGAGATCTCTTCTCGCTTAAATGGAGGGCATTCGCGGCTACTACCGCTCGCAGCTTAAAATAGATCTCTCAAGTTGATTGCTCAATCGCTTGATTCACAACATCCAATTTTAAATAGCAAATCGCAGTAAAGATTGGAAGTGATTGTGGCTATCCAAACAAATGAAGCCGGACGTATCATGCGAGGGAAAGTTCGAAGTCGACAACCTGCCCCAACCAGCCTAGCATCCAACCCTGTAGCCCAGCCACGAAGTGGCGATACAACCTTAGCCCTAGGTGAGCGCGGCGAGTCCCGCGAGCCAAGGGGAACCCAGGGTATTCGAAGCGAAGGTTTTGTCGGCGAGGGCTTTTGCAACCAGTTCAACAGTCTCCATTCGAACTGCAACATCCCTGGCGGTGTGCATTGATCTTGCGCTGATGTTGTCTATGATTTGCGCATCACAGAGTTCGTAAGCCTCACGATCTGTAGTTGAAATGGCGTTGAGGTTACGACAAGTTGAGCAACGTCTTTATTGTTACAAGCAATTCGCGAGGCGTAGTATCTTCCCAGATTGAGACCTCGTGATCTCCTAGAACATTTGATATCACTGAGTCAGACTCGCGCTCCAGTCGTTCGATTGCCCTCGCAAGTTGGACCTTATCTGTTTGTCGAATCGCAGCATGGATGGCATCAGCAACTGAATCAAAAAGAATGTCAAAGTCTTGGTGGAGGTAGCGACCAAGCATGATTCGGATGATTGCGTAGGGGTCATCAGGGTCGTGGTCTGTTGCTCTAGTTACAGGTCGCAACTCTCGCTCATAGCATTCGAATGACCGTGGTAATTTCGCTTCATGACTAACGGTATACACGTGGCCTAGATCACCCGCATTACGGTATCCAATAACCGATACTTCAAGTCCATTTATTGCGGCAATTTCTTCTCGACCGCTAACGCAGAGTGCTTTTGAATAGAGATTGAATTTTTGCCCACTCACGTGCTAGATTTCCATTTCATTCGACGAACGTCAATCCCTCACGTGGCCGAACTGTGAAAGTAACCATTTGAGAACGTACGCACGTCCGGCTCGCGTGCAACATTTAGTTACTCCGATACCTTGTTCTTGCGAGAAAGGACCACTCGAATGTTCCTTTCGTCACCAGGTACGATTCGATTGTCATCATCGTAGCCTGTTTTCGAAACAGTCATTCTGAAAAACTTAACTCCAGGCGTACAACACCAACTTGATTCAAAGGTACCGTCACTAAGCGTTTCCTGACCTGCGGTAGACTCAGGTTTATTCGCATCATGTGGGTACAAAACAATCTGCGCCCCATCGATTCCAATACCTTGGCCATCAACGACGATTCCAGCAAACTGATAGACGCTACTACAGCCCGCAGTTGCCGTTATCAGCATCACAATCAATAGCATAGGGAGTGTGAGTGGTTTCATGTTGTCTCTAAGCAGTAACGGCTGGCATCACGGATCAAAGAATGTCACGGCAATTTTTTGCGGAGCTGGTTGTTGGATCGGTTCAGTTGCGGCAAGTAACACGTTCGTTCGTTTGACGCAGCAATCTAGCCAGAACCACCGAACAATCGCCGATTCGATTCTGAGATGATATTGGCTTGATCGATCCAAATCAAGCATTGACCGTCCGATCCGATCTTGATCCAGGAGGAATTGCAGACGTTCTCATAAGCAAGTCCGTATCTGACTGAAAGTCGCTCTGCTAGTTCTTCAACATCTTTTCGAGCCGGAGATTCATTGAGAGAGACTTGACTCGCAATCTTGTCTATCTCGAAAAAAATCGCGAGATCCATCAAACGACCTTCCGCGAAACAGTACTCAATGTTGTCGTGAACAAACTCAATGCGTTCAAACATCTCTCGCGATGACAAGGCGTTTGAGTTGCAAGCCTCGAATCGTTTGATACCATCAAGATAAATAGGAAAGTCGAGCCAGTTGGATTTCATTTTCATGTACGAACGGCAATGTTGACCGCCCCCGCCCGTACAGCTTCCATTTTGAACGGCCCGTCGCGGGTTTCGGTCCAACATTCTGTTCTGTCGCACCTAACTTTGTCTTGTTGGAATGCCGAATGCCGAAGGGTCGTTGGTGATTAATGAAAAAACAGTAAATGACGAAAATCATACGTTGGCATATTCTGAAATGCAGAACATGGCAAGTAGCGAAGCAAACGCAAGTCCTACTAGGAAAAGTAGAATCGTAAACAGCGGGTGCCATATCTGGAAACGCGTTCCATACCCCTCAATCGCTGGAGCGATCGTAAAGCAAAGGTTTGCAATTACACCTCCAAAAATTATCCGTACCCAGAACGGGACGCTAATGGCAAGAAACGGATAAAGGAAAAAAGTAGTGGCCATCACAATACAGACAAGTGTCGCGTTGTAGACGATACGTAAGCTGTCCCATCGATCGAGGATGGGGACTAAGTCCACGACAACCATACGACGTTCCGAAGTGTAAAGTCCTGAGTCACCTATCTTGTTGTCCGGAGTGTAT
>CAUJKA010000268.1 GCA_963204965.1 Planctomycetota bacterium
CGATGATGAAAAGGGGAAGGTTTGGCAGAATAGATACCAGGCAGTTCGTTTGCTTGACGAGGCATCGCTTCTGGCCTGTGCAGCCTATGTTGATTTGAATCCAATTCGCGCGGCGATGGCCGAAACGCTTGAGCAAAGCGATTTTACATCGATCCAGCGTCGCATTCAGGCCCTTAAGGAGAGTCTTGAAGCTGAATTTCTTGGGTCACAGGCCAAGGATACCCTCCCGTTGATCGACCGAGCCGCGTTGCCAAGCACTTTGCCAATACAGACTGCGTTTCAACCAAGTAAAGCTCGTGATCGAGCCATTGCACCGGTGCATCTAGATGAGCTTCGTGATGCCTTGCAAGTGATGCCTAGTACGGGCTACCGCTGTAGCGATCGAGGCTTTTTGAATATGAGCCAAGTGGACTACATTGAATTACTTGACTGGACAGCTCGATTGGTCGTCCCCGGTAAGCACGGCAGCACTCCCGTAGACGCACCCGCGGTCTTCGAGCGACTAAATCTGGGACTTTCTGTGGCCGCTTGGACTGAGCTAGTTAGCAATTTCCGCAAGCTCTTCAGCCACGTTGCTGGCAGACCGCAAGTCGTTGAAGCTCATCGGAGCAAATCTCGTCATCAACGATTCCGCTTGCCTAGACAAGCTGTTGAACTACTCCGCGTTTAATTGCTCCAACTCCAATCTCTCTCATTTGCCGCCGCATCAAGAGCATTTCTTATCAGGGGTCGCTCTCTTCGCGATCTCACGGTTGGTTACCTTCGTGCATCGTTAGTTTGTTTAGGGCGAAAACTCTAGCTGAGCCCAAACCATAATTCAGCGCAATTCTGTTGAGCGAAGAACTACCATCTCATCAAGAAGAACTGTGGGGACACAGCAGCATCCATTCACGTAAATGGTGGTCGAAACTTTTTTTGGCACCATACTGTGTCGTTGTCCCCATCCCTTCGTTTCCCTTCTTATCGTTTGGGCCAATGAATGCTTGACTCCAACTCCTCCAATCGTAGGCCGTAACGAGCTCAGCGTTGCTACGGCGAGATTCGGATTTGAGGACGGGTCGGTAGATCGTCCGCGATAGAGAATAACCGGACGAAACAGGTAAAGCACGTCTGAAAGAATGCAAAGCGCAACTCTATTCTCCTAAGTCAGTTGGGCACATAGATCGGGAAGCCGTACACGAAGAACCATTCGTACGTCATGATCAAGGCCCATATCGAAAGTACCAGTACGGCAACTGCAACTACACCATAGACTCGCTTGCCTTTCATGAATCTAGGATTCGCTACGGCGAGCAGTGTGGTCAGTAGCGACAAAGCTAAGCAGAGTAAATGTGCAGCCTGTCCAACGTAAAGGACGTACGCATCAACCGGCCAAAGGGAATTATCAAAAGCAAGTACCATTCCGCCTAGGACTGTTCCTAATAGTGCGAGGGCGCCCAACATCAAACAGACCATCGCTAGATTGTAGTAGTTGAAAATCGAACTCATCTTAAGCTGTGGTCTCGTGGCCATCCCTACTATATGGTGCTTTCCGTTGTTATCTATCCTGTGGGGACCCAGCATCCACCCGGTCAATGTTCGTCGAAACCTATTTTGGCATCAATATCAGTGTCTGTGTCCCCATCCCTATTGCCTCCCCTTCAATAGTGTCCCTGCACCCATCCCTTAGTGTCTGTGTCCCCACCCCTTCCTCCCTATTGTCCCCATCCCTTACCGCAGCCGACAAATCGAAGATCCATGCGACCTATCAAATACGAGGTTCCGGGACGACATACTTCAAATTCCGAAAGACGGAAACGATTGTGGCGACATATCAGCTCGTAGTGCGTCTATGCTGATCTGCCTGCTCAACGGGTGGCGTATACGGATTTTCATCGGGGCTCATCACCGAAAGGTCCGTTGAATTATTCGAGGAAACAGCTTGGTTTCCGTGTCTCGATTCAAAGATTCTCTTGAAGGCAAGACCGATTGTACCAGCGAGAATCATGATCATTACGGTGCTTCGCATTACGCCCACCGCATCAAAATCCGCATCAGGATCATAGAGCGATTCGCTTCTTTTAGCACCGATGACATATGTATCTGGCGAAAAGTAAAACTCAGCTACACGCGAAATCACGATCAGAAGGGTCGTCAATCCCGGAAGGATGTAGAGGTAAGCGAATCGCCCTTTTCGCCAAGCAACATAGGTTGAAACCGATATGGCGATACCTACGACGGCAACACCCAGGATGCGAGCTTGACCTACATGAATCGCCACATGCCGCATCCCTAAATATGCAGCAACTACAGCTATGGCAAAGAAGATATCTTTTAGGATCAAGAGTCTGCCCTTTGTCTAAGCTAAGCCAATCCGCTACTCGGCAGTAGACGCAAGCTTCGGCGTTAGCCGCTTGCGCACGATTGCCGCGAGCGTCATGATGATACTGCCCGCCACGCCGCCATAGAAGGACATCAACAAGACTCCCAGTAGCGACATTCCAATTCCTAACGCTAACTCAATTAGACTGTTTAGGCTTAGAATTTCACCGTTGGTGATAATTGCTCCATAGATGAAGCCGACTAACACCAACACTCCAATGACCGCTGCGATTGCAGAGGTAATGGCACTTGTAATCTTCGCGCCAAATTTGAATCCGCGCCAAGCTTCGAAACGTATGGAGGACGAATGCGGAATTGGAGGCTTCGCCTTCTCATTGGAGACCGCTGTCGGCTGGTACGGATTCTCTTGATCATTCATTGCTTCGCTCTTGCGTGCCGCTCAAAACTGCCTTCAACAAGCATCGATGTCATCTATTGGCATCGCTAACAACGCTTGGGCCAGCGCTTTGCCCTGAGCGTCATTACGACCCGCTCGCTTGAGTGCTCCACGAAGGATGAAGTTCAGGCCACCTAGATTCGGAATCTCGTAGCGCAACACTTCGGTGAGCTCCAATACGGCAAAGTACTCAGCGACTCGTTCAATTGTTAGCCAAGCTCGCAATGTCTCATAGTCTTTCAGGTCACGGACTAAGATACCCGCGTTGGCTCCGGTTCCCTTATCACCGCTTCGGCCATAGGCGATGTCGATCAATCGACGCTTGCTGTTGGGGCTACGAACCGGCTTGGCAAAGTCTTGCTTCGCAGGAGTTGCGGTATTCTTAGCCACGCCCCATTCTGCGGGCTTGCTACGATTGGCTGAGCCGTCTTGGCTCGAGACAAAATTGACTTGCGCAGTTGTCTGACTGGTCGCTATCAAGCAAGGCCAATACCGGTATACCGAATGAACTCGCGGTCGTCCCTCCGCATAACCGGTTGTACCCTGCGATCCTGCGGTGACCAACGGGATCATCTCCTGAGCGAACGCTTCCACCGCCGCTCTGTCTTCAGATTCAACAGCGATCCGGAGCACCGTTTCAAAATCGTCACCGTTATCGATGACACCCGCCGGCAAGGGAATGCTACTCCCGCTACCAACGCTTTCAGTAACCCACTCTCGATAGCTCCACCCTGCTTCGCTCAATCGCTGAGCAACGACTGCGGCACTTCGCTGAGCCTTTCTCGAAGCTTGCAAACCAATAATCGTAAGCGTTCCTGCCGCGCGAAAGCCATCGCTGTAAGTCGCGCTGACCTTGAGTGTCGAAGGCTTCGCAGAACCTTTAGCGCCAACCACTTCGACGCGATTCTCTGAGACCTCGCCGAGTTGCTTAACGTGAATATCGAGAAACGAAACTTGCACATCTGGGCTAATGTAATTGCCAGGATTGCCGATCTCATAGACCAACTGCTCTTTGACGGTCGCCTCAGTCACCGCACCACCAGTTCCGTTCGCTTTAGTTACAACACAGCGCCCCGACGATTCGATCTCTACAAATGGAAAACCGATATGCGCAGGGTCGGGCATGTCCAGCCAGTCTGTGCAAATTCCACCACTGACCTGAGTACCACATTCAAGCAAGTGACCAGCGACAGTTCCTTGCGCCAAACGATCCCAGTCATCCAGCTTCCAACCAAAGGCATGCACACAAGCCCCAAGTACCATCGATGGATCTGCAACGCGACCTGTGATTACGATGTCGGCGCCTTGCTGTAGCGCCGCGACAATTCCCTCGCAACCTAAATACGCGTTCGCCGTAATCAAGCGATTCTGTACTGCCGACAACAACCGGCCATCATCAAGATTCTGAAACGCCGCGTTCTTGCCCGCGTCCGCTTGAAGTATCGTTAGCACATCGTCGCCTGACACGATACCAATCTTCAGCGATCGACAACCGCTCTGCTCCAGCGCCTGACAACAAGCTTGAGCACATCCCAACGGATTCAATCCGCCGGCATTGGCAATCAAGCGACACTTGCCGCCAGAGGCCCAGTAATCTGCCAAGCTTTTAACGACTTCGACAAAATCCAGTGGGTAACCCAGCTCGGGTCGCTTGGAACGCTGCTGCGCCAAGATCGACATCGAGACCTCGGCCAAATAGTCCATCGTCAAGTAATCTAGCTCGGGCACTTGAGTCAATAACTCAGAAGCGGCCGAAGATCGATCACCCCAGAATGCCTGCGCGTTGCCGATTCGTATGAGTTGAGTCACACTTCCCTCGCTTGATGTCGATCTTGAATCAATTTTTCAGGATTGATCGCTGCCAAGGCTGAGCCCAACCAGAGCCGCGTTTGATCGGGAGCAATGACCGCGTCGACCCAACCTCGAGCGGCTCCATAGCGAATCTCGGTCTGCGACTGATATCGCTCGCGCACCGAATCGCGAAGCGCACTGATCTCGTCGGCCGAAAGCGGCTTGCCACTCTTCTCTGCGTCACGAATCTTCAATGACAAAAGCGTATCCGCAGCTTGATTGCCACCCATCACTGCATATCTTGCGTTGGGCCAAGCAAGAATGATCGCTGGGTCGTAGGCGCGTCCGCACATTGCATAATTGCCCGCACCATACGAACTCCCAACGATTACGGTGAACTTCGGTACGGTCGCAATGCTCATCGCCCGAACCAATTGAGCACCCGAACGAATGATACCCGACTGTTCCGATTGCTTGCCTACCATAAATCCCTGAACGTCTTGAATGAAAACCAGTGGAATGCGATTTTGGTCACAGTCCATGACAAACCTCGCCGCCTTCTCCGAGGCGTCGCCGTACATCACTCCACCGACTTGTATCTCGCCCTTAGCTGACTTGCTTCGTTGTCGTTGGTTGGCCACGATTCCTACAGGATGACCCTCGATGTTTGCATAGGCGGTGACTACCGTGCGTCCATAGTCCTCGCGAAACTCCTGCAAACTGCCTGCATCCACAATGCAGTTCAACACATCGCGAACGTCATACTCCCCACGACCATCTGCAGGAACAATGTTGTAAAGATCTTCAGCGGCTCGCGCCGGAGCTGTCCCCGATCTTTTCCAAGTCGACTCCGGCATCAACGCGACCAGCGATCGAACTCGCTCTAAACAAGCTGTATCGTTGGGCTCATGAAAATCGACTGTGCCGCTGATTGTGGAGTGCATCGTTGCTCCACCAAGCTCCTCCGGATCAACCGTTTGACCAATGGCGGCCTTAACCAGCGCAGGACCAGCCAAACACAACTGACTGCCTTCGGTCATGACGATCTTGTCGCACAGCACCGGCAGGTACGCTCCACCAGCGATGCAGTTCCCCATCACCGCCGCGAGCTGAGGAATTCCATCGGCAGAGAGAACCGAGTTATGTCTAAAGATGCGGCCAAAGTCATCTTCATCCGGAAACACTTCGTCCTGTAGAGGCAGGAACACTCCCGCAGAATCCACTAGGTAGATGATTGGGATGCGCAAACGATGAGCGATCTTCTGCGCGCGGATCAACTTCTTCACAGACTGAGGGAACATCGCGCCCGCTTTGACTGTCGCATCGTTGGCTGCGATACAACAGGGGCGACCATGAATCCAACCAATGCCCGTAACGACACCGGCCGCAGGTACGTCTCCCCACTCGGGATACATCTTATAGGCGGCCCACAACCCAAGCTCTAAGAACGGGCGGTCTTGATCGA
Source organism: Planctomycetota bacterium (assembly GCA_963204965.1). GTDB lineage: Bacteria > Planctomycetota > Planctomycetia > Pirellulales > Pirellulaceae > Aureliella. Next base: position 6,015 of record CAUJKA010000268.1, read on the forward strand.
GCAGCCCAGAAAGACGCTCGCGAACAGGCAAGCGTCCGAGCTGTCGTTGCCGCTCTTGTCCAGCCTTGCCTCCACCCTGCATTAGAATGGCTTCATCGCGTTGATTGACTTCCGTCATTTCGCGCAGACTAGTCATTGTTCGGCTCTTTCACTGTTGTGTTGTGAATTGGATGCGGTATTGAACAAGCCCTATTATAGCACCTTACTTGGGAAGCTTTGAGGAGTATGCGATAAGGTGTAAGTAGTTGTATTTCGCTTACTCCTTATACCTCAAGGCTCATAGCTTAGTTGGGAAGCTTTGAGGTGTAAGCGGTAAGGAGTAAGAGTTGCATTTCGCTTACTCCTTACACCTCGAGGCTCAGACTGCAACGGGTTTTAGAGTGGCAAAGCTGACTGCGCAGCCTTGGTATCCTGAGCCGCCTTAGCATCGTTGGCATCATTCGCGTCAAGATCCTCTGGACGTTTGGCTATCTTCTCCAACGAGTCCTGAATCATCTTAGCCGTGATTTCGAATCGCACGCGATTGGCGTCACATTCGCAATCAACGAGCAGATCGCCAGCCAGCTTTAGAGTCGCCCAAGACTTTTCAAACTCTTTTCTAGCCAATTGAATTCGCGAGCAACGAATCAAGCGGTCGATGGCTAAATCCAATCGACCGCACTGAAGATACGAGTCCGAAGCCGCCTTAAGCACTTTGGGAATCTCGCGGTAGTTGGCTGTGGCCCGCAGCAATTCGATCTCACAATCGCGATGTGCACCAGCTTGCAAGTAGTTGCACTCAGCATCGTGAATCATCGCGGCTACCTCGTGAATGTCCGCTCGGAAGTCCAAGTCGCAGACATCGGCGACACAATCGTGAGCCGATTGATGATGCCGCTTGGCTTGGCAGATATCTTGTTGGCATAGAGCAAGTTTCGCTTTGGCCAATTGGACACTAGCCACGTAAACCTGCTCGCAGTCCTTCTTCGACTTCTTCTTTTCGATCTTATCACCGATACAAGGCAACTTGCTGCAACAAGGTTCCTTGCACTTGCAATCGACGAACTTGGCATCGGGTCCACAGAGGTTGTACCGCTGGTCAAATTCACAATCCGGGCAAGCCTTTGAGGCATAGTCAATATAGCTCTGCGCCTCAGTCAAGCAACCTTGGGCCATAGCTATGTCCGCTGACAATAGCCACGTATTGCCTGTCGATCGTCGCCCGCGAACTAGATCGACTCGAGCGTTGATCAGCCATTGATTCGCGGCAACATAGTCGGCGTCGCTAACGAAACACGCGGCCAAGTTGTAGGAGGCTGATCCCGACTCATAGGGATCGTCGATTGCCCAGGCGCGAAGCAAAGCGCTACGATAGTCCTTGGAAGCATCCGCCGTTAGACCTTCTCGATAAGCTTCGTGTGCATCTTCAACGTGGTTGACCAATACAGTGTCTGGCTCGGCCAAGTACTTAGGCGTCGACTTACAGCCGGTCTGCGCCGCTAACAGAAAACTTACCAAGGCCATACATACTTGTCGCCAACTGGGCTTTCGAACTAACGGATCCGTCATCATGGCGCCCCTCCGGTTCGAATGGAGGATGGTGGCACTTGGCGAACTCCCGAGTGATCCGTTCGTACATTTCGCAGCAGCCAATGAGATCGAATTTCATTGACCATGTCCTGAGTATCATCCACGGTCCGATTCACGCCATCGACGGTATCGGGCAGTCCGTCTGCGGTACCGCGCAAGGAACTGACCAAGTCTCTCGATTCGTTGGTCAACTTCTGAATCTGAACCAGCGCTTCACGCATCCCTTTAAGCGTCTCGGCAACGTCAGCATTGGTCTTATCCGTCTTGGTGTCCAAATTCTCCGCGGTCTTCGCCAAACTGCGGGACGCAGTAGCAGCGGCACTGGACGATTCCTTAAGTGCATTCAGCGTCGACGGCACGTCCTCTTTGGCCAGCACCGAAATCAACAACGTCAGCTCAGCCAACTGCTGCGATAACTCTGTGGTCCGAGCTCGTAACTCTTCACTGGTGTTTGAAATTGAGTTAAAGGCTACCTTACTTTCCTCTGCCGCCGGAGCAAACGAGTTTTTCACGCTGCTACGAAATTGGTCTGAAGCCGCTTGGACGCTTTCGAGCGTCGGAGTTAGCTTGGTTTCGATTCCACCGATGGAGTTGCTGGCTTTGGAAACATCGGTCGCAATCTGCTCAACGCGATCCACTTCTCCCGAAGCCAATCGAATCGGAATGTTTGGATCCAGCGGTCGTGGTTCCGAGCGATCGGCCGAGGCTTGGCGCTTGATGCGGACATAGACCGCGCCGACCCCGAATCGACGTTCGAGCGAAAAAACCGAATCGGTCGTGATAAGATTCGCATACTTCGGATCGATACCCAAACTAATCGTTACCTGATCACCAGCATCGGCATACTCCAGCGAATTGACTTCGCCGATTCGCTTGCCCAAAATCACGACGTCGGTCCCTGTTCGCAAGTCCGAGGCCTCCTTTTCAGTCATGCTGGCGACTGTGTACTTCACAGGCGTGACGAGGATCCTACTTTCGCGAGTCACTGCTACGGCAACAACCATCACTAAGGCCAGCAGCATCAATAGGAACACGCCGACAATTTGATTGGCATAACGCAATCGGTATGGCTCGTTTTGCATATTAAGCTACCCCGCCGTTTACCAGCATATTGTTGTGGGAAATCTTCCACGAACGATACTCAACCGTGTCTTGAAGATCACTCAGTGGCCTATCTGTGAACCACAGAACAGCGGTCCCAGATTGGCATTGTTGAACAATCGCCGTGGTGAGATCCTTACGAATCTCTTTGGGAATGCCTTTGAATGGCCGTTCCAGGAGCAATACCAACGGGTCGTTGATCATTGCTCGAATCAATTGTGAAATCTGCAGGATATGCTCCTGAACAAACGCAGGTCGACTTCTGAGAGATCGCTTGACCTCCCCCGCGTACTGACCTGAAAGTCGTTCGATCCAATGCTCGAGCTTCTGTTGAATGATCTTCGCTCGAATCCGCTGGTGCAAAGGCGCCAGACGAATGTTCTCTCCGACCGTTAAGTTCTGAATCCAAGCTGGTCCACCAAAGACTCGACCGATTCGAGAACGAATTTTAAACACGCTTTCGTACTGGCTCGTCAACCAATCCATGCCGCAGGCTCGTATCGTACCTTGAACGGGCGTACGAAGCCCAACGACCAACTCGATGAACTCGTGAGGATTCTGCTGTTGATCAAGGTGTACTTCGACGAGCTGTTTGGGCGAGACCGTCGAGCTAAAGTTGTCTAGGTTCAGGGAGTTTGGCTTCAGCGAATTGTAACTCACCGAGCGTAGTTCGAGCGCAGGTGGCGATTGCGGCGGAGGCGACTCTTTTTTCTCTGGGGCTTCTTGTATCATGGCTCATCCGATCTTGAATACGAGAAGCTTGCCGTAGAAAACGATCGACAGGATCGCCGAGATCACAAAGACGCTAGTGAGTGCTTGAATACCGACTCGACTGGTCACAAACGGAACGTCGGTCACCGCGCCGCGAATGCTAAGACCTGTGATGCAACAGATGGCTCCTGCAAAAGCGCCGGCGACAATTGTCTTGGATAGGAAGAAGACGCCATCCTCGAAGTTTATTCTTCGCGAGACCTCCGCAAAAAAGTCACTCCACGGCATTGTGATGACATCCATGACGCGGCCTACTGAGTAGCCCGTGACGATCATCGTTAAAGCAATAATGATCGAAAGACAGAAGACGCTGAGTACCACTGCCAAGATGCGCGGCATGACTAGGTAGGTCATGGGATCCACGCCTTGCGAATCAAGAATTTCAATCTCTCCACCAGCTCGCATCGATGCCAATTCTGTTCCAATTGCGATGCCGCTTCGACCGATGACTACAAGGCATGCTAATAGTGGCGAGAGTTCGCGAACAATGACTTGCCAAAGCACGGGAGCGATCACTTCGGGTGTACCGCCCACCATATCTAACCAGATCGCAGCTTGAACGATCAGCAAGACACCAAACACCGCCGCAAATCGCAACGATGCTGGAATGGAATCCACGGCGGTGAACAGGACTTGCCGCGAAAAGCCACGTCGAACCGGCAAAGTCCAACTACTGCGACGCACGGCCAAAAAAGCTGTGGCCCAAAGTATTGCAAAGATGCCAGCAATTCCCATGAATCTGCCGAGGAAGAAACCTCCGATCGAGCTTGCGAACCAAATCAAGGGTTTGCAAAGGGTCACACCAATGCCGAGCATTTTTTGTGCTAGCTTTGCAGTTTGTCCAGACATTGCGATCCCTCAAAATGCTCACGAGCATCTCATCAACTACGACTCCTTTCATCTATCGATTGAGCACAAACGGGCAATCTACCAAAACCGCCCCTTTAGATACGACCAAAACAACCGGCCGCCACAACCCAACAAAGATAGACCGCCTAGCCCGCAAACTCCACCAAGCTTGTCGCCTGATTACGAGTTACCATCACAGCCGCTGTACTAGAAACAGCAGCAGAATTAGACATTAACCATCGATGGCGCGGGTGGCACGCTCTGAGAGGCGAGGGTTGCAAGCCTCGAAGGGCGTGGTCTAGTTTGACATCGAGTAATCATCTACGGCTATATTAGACTGCAATCTTAGACTCCACGCCCATCAGTTGTTACCCTGCTGCGCTTCGTTCAACAACTTCTGAGCGTGCCACCTTTTTGAATTTTCATCAGGCGTGCCAACCCGCCCCGTGAGGGAGATCACTCGCCTACTGTTGAAGTGCTAACTTCGGGCGGGTCGCTTTGAATCGTAGAAGAAGCCGTAGGGAAATGCAGAAGCCCGAGCATTCCGATCAGAACTAACAGAACTCCAAGCAATACGGAATTGGCGGCCCATTCACGCGCGTTGGCAGTGATCTCAATTGGCCCAAACCGGTGTATTGTGGCCCCCGAGACAGACTCTAACATACTAATTGAAATAGTCTTGGTTAGTGTTCCATCTCCATTGTCAATCATCGGCCCTTCGTCGATTGTCTTCGGCTCGTAATCGGCCGTCCGTGCAATATCACGAGCAAGCTGTCTTGAGCTCCATGCAACAAGCGTTAGAGGAATACAAATCGCAAGGACGATTAACCATACAAGGATGTGATGAATCAAGGGCATGAATTGGCTTCCCAATCAAAACAGTGTCCTAATGCTGCGAGTTCTTTAGCTCGATGGATCACAGTCTCGAGATATCATCCGAGGATAGCAGCGTTCTCAGAAAATAGCTGGCTTCTATCTTAATTGCCAAATCGTCCGTGATGTCCACAAGTTAAATGGAACACGTCGAGATCGCAAGCTGATTCAATTGAACTAGTGGTTGGACTGGAAACAACAACGCCCGAACGAGCAAAATATCGTACGAACGAACACAAAAATCGCAGCCCACAAACTCAGCCAGACTTCCATGTCGGCTTCAATGCCATCGCTTGTAGGGAGTACCAATCGCGGGTGGTTCGCCAAAACCCTCGGTTTCCGCGTACCTCATTGATTCAAAAAATCTAAAACCTTTTTGCTTGACTGCACATCTGCGTGGCAGTATATTGCCACTGGCAACACATTGCCACAACGTTTAGTATGTTAGGGACACTGAGAGTGAAATTGGAGCTCGTCGAGAATGATGAGGCTCTTTACTGGAGGAAACGATGGCAAAAAAGAAGTCTTCCCGGGGTGACCTCGGGGCGCGAGAGCGTCAGATACTCGACGTGATTTATTCGCTCGGCGAAGCGTCGGTCGGGGATGTTCATGAAAGACTGCCAGACCCACCGAGCTACTCGGCGGTCAGGACGATGATCCGGTTGCTGGAATCCAAGGGAATGCTGAAGCACCGCGAAGAAGGGACAAAGTACATCTACAGGCCGACGCAGTCCAAGGACTCGGCTAGCAAAAAGGCTTTAAGCCATATCGTGAAGACGTTCTTTTCTGGCTCCCCTACGGATGCTGTCGCAGCGCTGTTCGACTCGGAAAAGCTCTCGCGCGCCGATCTTGATCGGATTGAAGACCTCATTAATGAAGCTCGAAAGGAAGGTAGATAATGTTCATCTCTGGACTCGTTCTCGACATCCTTGTCAAAGCGACGCTGCTTTTGTTGATCACTTTAGCCATTGATCGGATCTTGAATCAAGCCTCGGCAGCAGTGAAACATCGTCTTTGGGGAATGTGCTTCGTTCTGCTTTTGCTTCTGCCGCTTCTGTCTGTGTCAGCGCCACAGTGGCGATTGGCGGTTCTCCCAACTTCTTGGCGAGTTGCAGAGCCAGTTGTGCCAGCGGAAAATTCTCCATCTGCTGATGAAGGTGTCCTATATTCTGTTCAAGCTGCCGGAAGCTCACAGCAAGCGGACATCGAATTCGATATGAACAGGCAGTCTGGTTATCCGACTGTCGCAGAAGCTTCAACCGCCAGCGATAAACACTCAGAGTTCGAGACACTAGCGTCCAATTCCAAAGTCGCTCCGTCAGCCTCAACCGCCAACACTTTGCCTGACCAATTCGAACAATCTCGCATTGCAAGAACGATGGTATTCTTGCCTATTTGTCTATGGATGTTCGGGGTTTTGATTGCGTCGTTCCCACTCGTGGTCGGGATCATTCGGACTCATCGCATCAAGCAACAGTCGAAGCAGATCTGTGATCCAGATTCAGCAGCTTTTGTTTCCGAGCTTTGTCGGTTGCTTGGTATCCAACGTCGAGTTAGCTTGCTCGAGTGTCGACAGTCGCTCATTCCGATGACTTGGGGAATCAGTAAGCCCATTGTAGTTCTGCCAGCCGTTTGGCGAGACTGGATGGTTGATTGCCAACGACAGGTTTTGCTACATGAACTGGCTCACGTTAAACGCTTCGATGTTCTTTACCATCTCATCGCGAGAATCGCCTGTTCCCTCTACTGGTTTCATCCGCTCGTGTGGATTGCCTTGCGGAGAATGCGCACAGAGCGTGAAATGGCTTGTGATGATTGCGTGGTGATGGTCGGCGAGCGCCCAAGTAGTTACGCGCAACAACTTCTCAACATTGCTCGAGACTACCAAGCGATGGACTTACCACCAGCGGTCGCGATGGCTCAGCGAGCAGGTCTCGAGCAACGAGTCCGAGCGTTGCTCGACAAAGCACGTTCGCATTTGCCCGTCACTCCGCGTACTGGCATCGCGTTATTGTGTGTGGGCCTCGCGTTTGCTTTTCTCTTGGCGGGTATTCGTTTAGAAGCAATTGCGGAATCCACGGTGAACGATACCGAGCATGATGTTACTGCTCAAGCGACCACGACGGAAAACGCGAAGGCTCAGCGGGGCGATCCCCAAGAGAAAGTCGCCAAGCTCGTCTATGAAGGTACTGTCAGAGATCCTAACAAAAACCCAGTGGCCGATGCAAAGCTGTACTTCGTTTTTGCTCAGCAAGGACACTTCCCAGATTCGAATTTGAAGCCGTTGGCGACTACGGACGCAACCGGAAAATTCAAGTTTGAAGTTGATCCAGAAGACTACATACGGCTTGGCATGGACTATTGGAAGTACGCAGCTTTGTTTGCAGCCAAAGAAGAATGGGGCGTAGCCTGGGTGCCGTCATGGCTGTTTGAATCGACCGGTGCGATGCAGACCGATCTTGAATTGGCCGCAGCTTACGTGAATTCGTTGTTGAAATTTGGGACCGACAAGACGCTGGAACTAGTTCGCGATGAACAGCCGATCGAAGGCCAAATTATCGACGTCGATGGTCAACCCGTTGTAGGAGCCACATTGAAAGTGAAAGAAGTTTCCTGGAACGCTTCCGGGACGCTCGATGACTGGGAAAAAGCAGTCAAGCACGAGAAGGCAGACTACTATTCAGTTCGTCAAGCCGTTCCCGACCAACACAATGGCCACCAGCTAGCTTCCGTCATACCGCCCGTAGCAACCGACGCCAATGGCCGATTCATCATGCGCGGCATCGGGAACAATCGGATCGTTGAGTTGATTGTGAGTGGACCTACGATTGAAACAGTGATCGTGAAGTGTCGGACGCGAGATGGCGAGAAAGTAGTTTTGCCACACGCATTCAGAAATCGTGGAAAGTCGCCGATGCAGGGAGGCCACCTCGATGAAGTCTACTACCCACGCAAGTTCACTTATATCGCAGCCCCTTCGATTCCCATTGTTGGTCGAGTTACGGACGTGGAGACTCGCGAGCCGATTGCAGACTGTTTGGTGACTGCTGGTCGGACCTTTACCTTTACAGGAGATTTCAAATCGCACATTGTTGCCAAGACGGATCGAGATGGGCGATATCGACTCGAAGGCCTGCCGCTTCAAGAAGGAGAATTTTACATCGTGCCACCGACGAGTACTCCGTATTTACCCTGGGGCAGTAGTGTGAAGTTTGAGGGGAATCGCGACTCGGTGACTCGAGATGTGGCGCTTCGCAAAGCGGCCTTGATAACCGGTCGAGCCATCGACGGAAGGACGAATAAGCCCATTGCCGGTGTCGTCGAGTTCCTATCGTTAGCCAAGAACAGTCGTCTGGAAGACTACAAAGGATTTGCAGGCAGTGGAGGTCATCAAGTTCGAACCGACAAAGACGGAAGCTATTCCATCACTGCGGTCCCTGGCGAAGGAGTGTTGACGTTTATGGCTTTGGATCACACAAAGTACCAACGCGCAGCGGCCTATCCGAAACGTGGAACGGTCATGTCATCTCCATCAGCGAATTCGGGCATGAAACAAACGGTACCACATTTCTTGTTCACTGCCGACAGACATTGGGTGAAGGACATAGTTGTTCCAGACGAAGGTCCGTTGAAAGTTGATATCACTTTGTCGGCGGGTGAGTCTCTGGCTGGTCAGCTTTTGGGCGAAGATGGAAAACCTGTGAGTGAAGCGATCTTTAGTGGGGCGACCGAGCATCCAGGTTGGAGGCCCGTCACGAAGGATGGATTCAAGATTGAAGGCTACTATCCAGACAAGCCGCGCGACTTGTACTTCTTCCAGCGATCAACGAACACCGCCGCCTATTTGAAGTTGCAGGGAGAAATCACGGAGCCCATTCAAGTGACGCTGAAGTCCGCGGTTACGTTGAAAGGTCAAATCGTGGATCAAGAGGGCGCTCCCATGTCCAAAATGATACTGACCGGCGAAGCAATTCCATCGGACAATTTTGGCGACGTGAACTATCGCTTGACGACGGATAACGATGGACGCTTTGAGATTCGCGGACTCGTTCCAGGCCAGTCCTATTCGATCTTCGGATCTCGCGACGGTTACAGCTCCAATGTGGCAAGTGATGTTTTGATCGACGAGCGTGAAGTGATCAATCTCGGAGTGATCAAGCTCAAGAATGGAGACGGGAACGAATGATCTGGTCAGTCTGGCAACCTTCGCAGAAGCAGCCTTGGGATGTCAAGCGAGTGAAGCATTTGCTTCGTCGCTCAGGCTTCTCGCCAGATTGGAAGACCATTCAAGCTGGCTTGAGCAACGGCGTTGAAAAGACGATTGATCAAGTACTGGACTTCGGTCCGCAAGATGAATCGACTCAGCAATTCGAGAGCCTTGCCAAAACCATTGGCGAAGCTGCGGTAGGAGCGGATAGTGCCGATCGATTGCGCGCATGGTGGATTTTTCGAATGATCATGACGCCCAAGCCGCTGGAAGAGCGGCTTACTCTCCTTTGGCACAACCACTTTGCGACCAGCAATCATAAAGTCAACAGCGTTGCCGCGATGTATGAGCAGAACCTCCATTTGCGAACGCATTGCTTGGGGAAATTCTCGGACCTGCTCCGTTCAGTCGTCAAAACGCCAGCCATGATGATCTGGCTCGACGCTTCGACAAATCGCAAGGAACATCCAAACGAGAACTTGGGACGTGAATTGTTGGAACTATTCACGCTCGGTGAAGGGAACTACAACGAAAGGGATGTGACCGAGGCTGCCCGTTCATTGACTGGTTGGACCGTAACGACGCAAAAAGTTCATGTAGAACCGGCCTACCATGATCCAGGTAAGAAGACAATCCTCGGCACAACTCATTCGTTCAACGGCGATGGATTGCTCGATTTTCTGGTCAAGCAGCCCGCAACTGCCCGCCGAATAGCATGGCGACTTTGTCAGATGTTCTTCGGTGAACAGATTGTTGACGAACCAGCGATGAAGGCATTGGCCGATGGTCTGCTGGCTCATGATCTCGACTTGAAATGGGCGGTAGAGACGATTCTGCGAAGTGAACTCTTTTTCTCAGACGCCAACATACGAAGTCGCATCGCGAGTCCGGTCGAATATGTGATCGGTGCCATTCGCTGCTTGGAAATGAACAAACATCCTCCGAGTACTTTCTTTCTTGCGGCTCAGTTGAGGCACTTGGGGCAGGATTTGTTTCATCCTCCGAGTGTCTTCGGATGGCCTGAGGGGCGAGCCTGGATCGATACCCGCTCGGTGCTCGCGCGAACTCAATTTGCGGAGCAACTCGTCGAGGGCCAGTTTCATCAGTCCAAGACACCGCTCGATGTTTCGATTCTTCCCAAGCAATACGGTCTTGCGAACTCAAGGAAACAAACGCAAGCCTTCTTTGCTGACTTGATTGGGAATGAAGTAGATTCAGCCAGCGTTGCGAAGGCAGAAACTAACGCAAATGACGAGGACACAATGCTTCGTCAGATGATTGCGAAAGCCATTTCGAGTATTGACAACCAAATCATATAGCTCAGATGAGGACTATTATGTTGAATCGAAGACAGATTCTCAAAGGTGCGGCGTTGTTTTCGTTGGCCCCGACGATTCCGGTCTTTATGAAGTCCGCAGGTGCAGCCGAGAAGTCGAACGACAGGATTCTGGTCGTCATCCAGCTTAGCGGCGGAAACGATGGCTTGAATACAATCGTACCTTGGAAGAACGAAGCATACGCTGCCAATCGGAGAGAACTGCGATTGAAAGAGGAATCGCTGATTCGCATTGACGACGAGACCGCTCTCCATCCGTCGATGGGGCGCATGGCCGAATTGCTGCAAGATGGTCGTTTGGCTATCGTGCAAGGCGTCGGCTACCCCAATCCCAACCGTTCGCACGAAGCGAGTATGGCTATTTGGCATACTGCCAAGACGGATGTTGATGAACATCGAAGCGACGGCTGGCTTGGTCAGGCATTAGACACATTTGCCCCTCAATCACGAGGCCCGACGGGAGTGTCAGTAAGTGACGAGGTGATACCAGCTGCATTGAGGTCACATCGCACCATGGTTGCATCTATCGATTCACTGCAGGACTTTCAAGTAAAATCGTTCCCAATGCAGAGAGCATCGAGTTCTATCAACGGATCAAACAGTTCTCCCTTGGCCGAGTTCATGGAACGAACGACACTCGACGCTTACGCGACAGCTTCGCAGATAGACTCGTTGATGACCCAGTCCGCGTCGAAAGGAGTTTCTGAGCTTTCGAAGCTCGATGGTCCACTGGCCCGCCGATTGAAGATCGTGTCGGATTTGATTCGAGCTGACTTCGGACCGCGTGTGTACTACACGCAGCAGTCCGGTTACGACACACATGCAGGTCAACTCAACACGCACAGTCAACTTCTAGGCAGCCTTTCAAACGGATTAAAAGCCTTCTTGGATGACATTGAGTCAGCGGGAAATGCCGATCGAGTTGCAGTACTCTGCTTCAGCGAGTTCGGACGGCAAGTAGCAGAAAACTCATCTGCTGGCACTGACCATGGCACGGCAGGTCCAGTGTTTCTCGCAGGAAAGTCCTTTCAATCTGGGCTGCATGGACGGCCAGTAGATCTAAGCCAACTCGATCAGAACGCCCCTAGTCACACAGTAGATTTTCGAAGTATCTATGTCGAGATTCTTCGAGAGTGGTTGCAAGTAAAGCCAGATGTAAAACTAGGTCCTTTCGAAAGCAAGCTTTCCCTATTCCACGGATAGGCTGGGCTCCTCTTGGGATGATTTCAGGAGGGTGGCACAAAGTCATGCCACTGATATCCGTCGGCTAGTGTTTCGGTTGCCGCGAACTCCAAATGAAGAATACGCCTGTGACGCAGCGTCCCTTCAAGGGACAGTCCGCTTGCATGACTAATTAGCGGTCGCATCACTAATACGTCGCCGGGATTGGCATGGATTGTGACGGCGTTGTCTGCTCCAACTCCGTCACTTTGACTCGAAAGGTGCGAGCCAGGTATGACGCGAAGTGGCCCGTTTTCGTCGGTTACTTCATCCAGGTGAATCCGCAGCGTCAGCATTTGACTCAACACCTCATCGCAGGCTATCACATGAGGCACGCCTGCTTTAATCGTTGGCCTTGAGAAAGCTGATGAGCTGGCTTGTTTATCCTTGACAGCAATCGAGGTGTCTTTGTGCCACGGCAGATTCCAGGTGCGTTCGGGAGGCTTGTCAAAGAATAGGGCTCTAACCAAGCCAAACTTCTCGCCGAGTACTTCTCGCAAGACGTTAAGCATGAGACTGTTTTGCCAAACAGTGGACACTTCAGGAATTGCGTCAATTAGATTTCGAGCCGCATAGACATGCCCTCGACTCGATCTTGCGAGAACCGACTGTGACTGATCTGTAAATGCTTCATCGAATAGAACAAGCAGCCGTTCAATCACTGCGGTATCCACGGCTCTCGGCAGAATGAAAAAACCATCGCGATCCAGTTTCCACTCTCTGCTTGGCACGGACAAAACCTCTCTACCGATGAGCTTAGGTTGAGCGAATTTAAGGTTGAGCGAGCTTCGTAAAATCGTCGGTTTCCTGCTGCCAGATCTTCTCTAGCTGTAGAACGCGATCGGGCATTTGACTGGCTAAGTTGTTTTGTTCGGCGCGATCGACAGACAGATCGTAAAGCTCCCAAGGACCATCGGCGGTGGAGACGAGCTTCCAGTCGCCGACTCGAACGGCGCGATTTCCTTCATGCAACCACCAGAGACTCTCGCGTTCGATGGTGATGTCTTTGTTCATCGCTGGCAGAAGGCTCTTTCCGGGAGCCGCGGGAATGTGAGTCCCCTGCCACTGTTCAGGCTTCGTCACTCCAGCTAGCTCCAAAGCTGTAGGAACAAAGTCGATGACATGCGCAGGAGTATGACGCAGAGCATTCTTGTCTGTGATGCCTTTGGGCCAGTGGACGATTAAAGGCGTGCTGATCCCGCCCTCGTGAACCCAAGTCTTGTGACGCCGAAAGGGAGTGTTGCAAGCGTTGGAAAATCCGGGGCCCAAGCAGAGATAGGTCGCAGCACTGCCCGGTGAAGCTTGAGGATCATGACCACCATCGCGCACCATGATCTCTGCACTGGCTCCATTGTCCGATGCGAACATGACGATCGTATTCTCCAACGCGTTCATGGCTTCCAACTGAGACAACACGCGACCAATCTCTTGGTCCATCGCATCTACCATCGCCGCGTGAATCGCCATCTTGGTCGCTTGAAACGACTTTTGCTCGGCGGTTAACTTTTCCCACGGCGACGGTCGATTCACTTCGCCTGGCCCCAACTTCTCAAAGGCAGCGGGAAAATGATACGGTGGGCCAACCTCTGGCTCGACTTTCGAAAGTGGCGTTGATACGAGATTGAGCTGTCGCTGTCGATCGTAACGCGATTGACGCAGCACTTGCCATCCTTCGGCGTATCGGCCTTGATATTTGGCGATGTCTTGAGGTCGAGCGTGCAAGGGAAAGTGCGGCGCGATGAAAGCGATGTAATGGAAGAATGGCTTTTCAGCGTGATTGACCGCGTGGTCCTTTAAACAATCGACTGCGTGATCGGCCGTACCCGTCGTTGCATAGTATTCTTCGTTTTCGTCGACCTTAACCGGTTTGTCGTCAATCAAATTATTCTTGGCCGAAAAGTAGTTGCCCTGATTTCGCATGTCGAGCGAGCGATCAAAGCCTGAATCTAAAATCTTGCCGTCAATGTGCCACTTGCCGCTGTGATAGCAGCGATATCCGGCCGGTTTAAGATAGTCCGGTAACAGTCGTGCCCACTCAGGTCGCTTTTTGTTGTTGCCGCCTGGGACTGTCGGCAATTTGTCGCGACCGATCTGTTGAGCGTAGTAGCCAGTCAATAGGGCTCCCCGCGTCGGCCAACAACGAGCCGTGTTGTAGAACTGAGTGAATCGAAGCCCGTTCTTTGCCAACCGATCGAGGTTAGGCGTTTCTATTTCACTGCCATAACACCCCAAGTCCGAATAGCCCAAGTCATCGGCCAGGATCATGACAATGTTGGGCTTGCTGCTAGCCGCTGGCTCGGTTGGAGTTGTCGGATCTATAGCCGCAGCCAATAGCTTGCCCTGGCCGATCATCAGCACGACAAGAAGAGCAGCTAACTTGATTGAACGATAGAGTTTCATGATGGCTTCCAAAGATGGACTCGAGGGTGTGTTCAACGTCTGTGTCGTTTTGGGGTTGTCTGTAGTGGACGAGGTTACGAGTCCCGCGACCGCTGTAGACTAAAGAGGACTCATAACCTCGTCCACTATCCAAAAATTAAGCTGTGACGATGCACTAGGCGAACTTCTTGGCGACTTGAGCTTTCATGAAAGCCAGTCCCTCTTCGGCAAGCTTTATTTCGCTTTCAAACATTCTTCGCCAAATCTTAGTCGCCGCAGCTAGTTCGGGAAGCGCTAGACCGAATGCTTCGATTACCAGCCAGCCATCGTATTTGATCTCCGACAGCCCTCTAAAATTCTTTTCCCAGTTAACGTTGCCCGCTCCGGGAGTGCTACGATCGTTTTCGCTGATGTGAATGTGTTGCACAACATCTTTGATCTCGTGCAGCGTTGCCACAATATCTTTCTCTTCGATGTTACTATGGAAGGTGTCGTACATGATCTTGCAAGCGGGATGATTGACTTGTCGAGCGAACCTAGCCGCATCCGCATGAGCGTTCAAGAAGTAGCATTCGAATCGATTCAGCGCTTCAACACACAAGGTGACTCCAACCTTGCCCGCGTGCTCAGCCGCTTGACTCATGCTATCAACACCCCACTTCCACTCATCAGCCGTGGGACCAGCTCCCGAGAAATAACCCAGCGCCGAGTGCATGGGGCCGACTAAGTTCTCGACTCCAAGAGCTGCACAACAATCCAAGGTCTGCTTGTTGAGCTGAACACCTTTAGCTCGGACGGACGCATCGGGGCTGATCGGATTGTCGTCGACATTGCGCACGGTAACGGCTGTGCGACGAAGTCCTAGATCGTCCAAGCGCTTGCCCCAAGCTGCATAGTCAAGGCCAAGATTAAACAGAGGAACTTCAACCCCGTCATACCCCATGGCCTTAAGTTTTTCTAGCGTTGGTAACATGCCTTCATTGATTTCGCCATTCCACAACAACAGGTTCATGCCGTACTTCATGATTCAATTTTCTCCTTGAATTCCTCGGCGAGCTAGATTCAAACGATAGTCTGTCAGTCTAGCCGCTTTTTGGTTGCCTGTGCAGCCTTAGCTAGCATTGAACGAGTTGCTTTTTTCCTTCAAGCGTGCCCGACCGCTTCGGGTTGCCTCAGAATCGTAGAAAAGCTAGTATCGCAAGCACTCGGAGCGATCAGCGAACACGCGAACTATGCCGCCAAGGATGCAATACGATGAAGGTGATTGAAAAAAGTGCACGAGCTCTCAAGGTACTTTTGAAGCTCGAACCACCGATTACTAGCGGCCAGTTTGAAGTAGAGAGTCTCCCTGCACTCTTGGGTACGGACTCGCCAGTGATCTTGGAAGTCGGTTGCAACGATGGCACAGAAACCAATCGCTTCCTCAGCATGTTTGGCAGCGGCGCGCGAGTCTACGCGTTTGAGCCTGATCCGCGAGCTATCAAGCGATTCCGCGAACGCGTTACTGATCCACGAGCTCAGTTGTTCGAAATGGCCATCGCCGATCGCGAAGGCACGACCGAATTTTATGTGAGCGACGGAGTCCCAACCGCACCCGGTTACGAGGATCTGCGTCCCGAAGGCTGGGACCTTTCTGGCTCTATTCGCCGCCCCAAGGAGCACATCAAGGAACATCCCTGGTGTCGCTTCGATCAGAAGATAACGATTCAGACTCAGTCGCTAGACAACTGGTGTCGACAACAACAGATCAAACACATCGATTTCATCTGGGTGGATGTCCAAGGCGCCGAAGTCGACTTCATTCGCGGTGCCGCTGAATCGCTCAAGAAGACTCGCTACATCTACACCGAATACAGCAACAAGCAACTGTATGAAGGCCAAGTCAATCTTCGACAACTGCTGCAACTACTGCCCGACTTTGAAGTCGTCCATCGCTACATCGGCGACGTTCTCCTCCGCAATCGCAATCTGTAGTTTCAGGCTGCTGCGATACGACTCATCCTTTGATTTCCTTCGTGCTCTTCGTGTCCTTCGTGGTAAGTAACAAAAGAACCAAGAAGAACGCGAAGATTGAATCTGACGGAGAAAGACGACTTACAAGTCTCGGCGGAGGTCGTCGACGGGCTTGGCATGGATTCTGGCGTACCAAGCAATCCAAGCAGCTCGGTCGTAACCAAGTGCACCTTGGCC
>CAUJKA010000269.1 GCA_963204965.1 Planctomycetota bacterium
ATCCTCGCCTACGGCAGCGGGTTAAACGAAATCACCCAACAGCTCGAAGTATTTGCAAAGGCAGTTTCATGATCCAAACCTCGAAATCCGCACGTTGCCCAACAAGATTTCTTCGATCGTTGGCCCAATTCTCTCTTGCGCTGCTTGTTGGAGTTTGGGCATTGACTCCAGCGACTCTGTTGGCCGATGAACCCTTTAAGACGGTCGTTCGACGCGAGGGCGATGATTCCAGCCGCAGCTACCGCATTCCAGGCTTGGCAGTAACGCCCAAGGGAACTCTGATCGCTTGCTTCGATATTCGCTGGGACTCGTCCCGAGACCTGCCAGCGGACATCGACGTGGGAGTCATGCGAAGCACCGACCGCGGCGATCATTGGGAGAAGATGATCGTTGCGATGGACTACAACAAAACTGTGGCGGGCTCGCAAGGCAATGGCGTTGGCGACGCGGCGATTCTTGTGGACCAGCGCTCGGGTGATATCTACTTGGCAGCGCTTTGGTCCTTTGGTAACAACGCTTGGAATGGATCGGGAAGTGGCGTCGAAAAAGAGAAGACCGGCCAGTTGGTCATTTCCAAGAGCAGCGACGATGGCGTGACATGGCAACCGCCTCAGTCGATCACGTCACAAGTCAAAGATCCCGCGTGGCGACTTTGCTTTCAAGGTCCCGGCGCTGGCATACAAATGGTCGACGGTACCTTAGTCTTTGCGGCTCAGTTTAAAGACGCGGCTGGTAAGCCCAGTAGCTGTTTCATTCACAGCCGCGACGGTCAGCAATGGCAGATCAGTCCAGCGGCTATTCCCAGTGATCCACCGACAAGCGAGGCACAGATTGTTCAAGTCGCCGATGGTTCGCTACTGATGACGATGCGTAATGAATCGCGCGGACCCAAGCGGCTTTGGTCGCGATGGCTGTGGCAAGAGTCGCTCGACAAGGGAAGCTGGAGTCCATTCTGGGAAGATGTGGAAGATCCAGTGTGTATGGCCAGCTTGATCAAGCATCCGTCAGGCGTGCTCTTGCTTTCGAACAACAACTCGAAGAAGCGCGAAAAGATGACCATCCGATTCAGCAACGACTCGGGTAAGTCGTGGAGCCCTGGCCGCTTGCTCGACTCGCGTCCTTCAGCTTACTCATGCATGGCTATACTTCCCGATGGACAGATTGGCATCCTTTACGAAGTTGGTCAGAAGAGCAGCGTTGAGACGTTGACGTTCGCGAGATTTTCGCTCGACTGGGTTCAAGGCGTCGACGAGAAGAAGTAGCCTAAGTCAAGCTGAAGAATTCAAGCATGAACCCAAGCACCAACAAAGAAGCATCCATCCTAAAGCCCGAGTCGCTCAGTAAGTTCTATCGCGAGACGCTGATGGACAATGTTGTGCCATTTTGGTTTCCCAGAGCCATCGATGACCAGTGCGGCGGCTATCTGCATTGTTTGGATGCTGATAGAACGGTGATCGATACCGACAAATCGATCTGGGCTCAAGGTCGCATGGCATGGATGTTGCTAACCATGTTTAACACACTGGCACCTGAGCCGCAGTGGTTGGAATGGGGCAAGCACGGGCTGGATTTTCTCATGAGGTTTGGCTCCGATCCTGAAGACGGTCGGATGTACTTTCATGTGACTCGCGAAGGGCAACCGATTCGCAAGAGACGTTACGCTTACAGCGAATCGTTTGCAGCAATCGCTTGTGCCGCGATGTTTCGCGCGACGCAAGACGAACTTTGGAAAGAACGAACGACGCAATTATTCGACCAGTATCTCTCCTGGAACTTCACTCCCGGTCGCATGCCGGCCAAGTTCTGCGCGACTCGGCCGATGACTGGGATTGGGCCTCGAATGATCGCGATAGCTACGGCGCAATCGCTAAGAAGCGACTTGGGTTACGATACCAATTATCAAAGCTGCATTGATCGGATGATTGAAGAGATCGAACGCTTGTTTGTCAAACATGATTTGCAGGCTGTGCTCGAGTCAGTAGCCGAAGACGGTTCGATCGTCGATCACTTCGACGGTCGTACGCTCAACCCAGGCCATTCGATCGAAGCCGCCTGGTTTGTGCTGGAAGAGGCCAAGTATCAAGGCGATGCAAGACTGATGAAGCTTGGCTGTCAGATGGTCGACTACAGTTGGCATCGAGGGTGGGATCACGAATACGGAGGCCTGTACTACTTCCGAGATCTTTACGATCGTCCAGTGCAAGAGTATTGGCATGACATGAAGTTCTGGTGGCCGCACAACGAAGCGATCATTGCCACGCTGTTCGCACATCAAATGTCCGACGATGAAAAGTACGCGAAGTGGCATCAACAGGTACATGATTGGAGCTTCCAGCATTTTGCCGACGCTCAACATGGCGAGTGGTTTGGATACTTGCACCGCGACGGTAGATTATCCAATACGATCAAAGGCGGGATGTGGAAAAGTTTTTTTCACTATCCGCGAATGCTCTGGAAGTGTTGGAGTTTGCTGGAAGATAAGTGAAAGCCGGTCCCTCGCTAACGCAGCGGGTTGAGATTGAGTCGCCTACTACTCCGGTGACGTAATTTTCTCGCCGTCAAAATCTTTGATGGCGCGGGCGCCAGAGGGAATTTGAGCGTACACGGTTAGAAGCTTGAGCGGCTGGCTTTCGGGCGGGTAAAACTGGTTACCTTTGGTGTGAAAGAACTTCAGCGGCACGATCAGCTCTTCGTTGGGTTGCATCGGATCGGCGTGATAATAGTAGAACTGCTTATTGATGGCGAAGTTGACATTCTTCCAATGGTCCTGCGTTGGATTACGGACGATTAAGCTGGGCAAAAGTCGCGTTTGCGAGCCGTCGTTGGAGCTCCAGGGCCGCGGAGCGATTTCCAAGGCCACATCCAATTCCGGATCCTTGTTTGGGGGCAAAGTTACGTACAGGAGTACAACGAAGAAAAACGGGATCAACGTCAGTGAAATCAGACCGATCGTGAGGTTTCTGGGGCTGAGCGTTTTGGGAAGCTTTGGTGGGGCTTCTTGAAGATCGGACATTTGCGGCTAGCGCCTTTCGAAGTTGCACAGTTTCTGGGATTTCGGGCCGAAGGTCCAGCGATTTACCTAGCCCAGCCCATCGGGCTGGGTGATGGAGCGGGAACACGGTTAGGGCCAACGGCCTGTCGGTTTGAGCTCAAACCGACAGGCCGTTGGCCCTTTGTTTTCTCGCGAATTACTTACCCAGCCCTGCAGGCTGGGCTAGGTAAACTGACAGGGCTTCGCCCCTAAAACAAAGATCGTAACATCAAAAACTAAAGCGTCGGGTTGGGATTTCGTCCCTCGCTAACGCTTCGGGTTATGCTGTCAAAATCTTGGAATGCGATAAAAGCTTGGGATGTCCAATTGTAAGCCAGAGGCAAGAGATTGTCTTGACGCCCGGCTTACCGCCAGGATTCGCTTTGCTGCTATTGGTTCGGAAAATTTCTGTGAAAGAAAACCCCGTCTGCTTCGTGTATCTAGTAGTCAGGTCCAAGATACAATCCCTTAAGTCCGAGAAACCACGGTAGTTTGCTCCCCTTGGCCGACGCAAGCGAATCCCCCTCGAAAGGAAAAAGCATGTTCAGTCCTGCAAAAGTGATGACGCTATTTGCTCTAAGTGGAGCCTGCTGTGTAGGCATGCTTTGGGCCCAACAAGACGATGCCAAGCCCAACTCCAGCGCGGCCGCTAGCCCTAACCCCAATGCACGTGTCGATACGGTTAGGACACGGACAGTAAATCTGCAAGCTCCGGCTGCCGTTGCTGGGGTCGCAACCGCGCCGGCTGACCGACTGAACACGACTGTAGCGTCAGTATATCGAGCCGAAGCTGCGGGCCGTTCGCAATCATCGGTAGCTTTGAACAAGGCCATCAAAGCCTATCGCGACTCTAAAGTCGATTCCGCCGAGCGACGTGAAGCTCGCGAAAAGGTATCCAGCAGTTTGTCGACGTTGTACGACGAGCACTTAGCTGACCAAGAGAAGCAGATTGCGGTACTGGCCGAGCGACTCGATAAGCTGCGAGGACAGTTGGTCAAGCGTAAAGATGCCAAGTCACGCATGGTTGAGTTGAAGCTGGAAATGGTACTCAGCCAAGCTGATGGATTGGGCTGGCCCGACGATGGGACCGCGCGCGCTCGAGGACTATCGGGTACCACAGACTGGTTCATCCAGTCGGATGATGTCAGCGCCTATCCTCCTGCTGCACGCTACCAACAAGTCCTTGAGGTAGGTCCCAACGGCGAAGAGATCGAAATCGTTCGTCCCTTGTTATCCCTACCTGCGTCACCAGTGGCGCCTGTTGCTCCCGCGGCTCCTGCCACTCCTGGCTCTGATCCATTTAGGTAACAATTCTCCAGACTACCACGAGCCGCCGGGGAACTCGCTTTTTTGCGACGGACCCCGGCGGCTTTTTTTGTTGTGGCACTGAGACTCTTGGCCAATAACTGGAACCCAAGCACTTGCGTTCCTGGTCGAGTGGGATTTAGACTGTGCAGGCAGTTCGTCGCCGTCCATTTCCACTCATCGTTGGGCCTAGGTTGAAAACATCTTCTTCAAGCCACCGCAAGTTCGCTGTTGATATCGGTAACAGTGGCGCGAGAATTGTTGCCCTGCCGGACACTGGCGATGTCCTGCCTGAACCGCTTAGAATCAATTGGCAGTTTGTCGCATCGGATAGTCCAACGTCGATACCCGCCGAAGCGTCCTCTCGTAAGAGCAATTCTCGCGACGACGAGCTGCGATTTCGTCCAGATCAAAGCGAGTGGGTTGAGCGACTGAAATCGATTGCCGATTTTGGCTCACCAACTCAGTGGTGGATTAGCAGTGTTAATCGACCAGCTTCGGAAGTCTTGCAAAGCTTCT
This sequence comes from Planctomycetota bacterium, assembly GCA_963204965.1. Taxonomy (GTDB): domain Bacteria; phylum Planctomycetota; class Planctomycetia; order Pirellulales; family Pirellulaceae; genus Aureliella. Next base: position 4,856 of record CAUJKA010000269.1, read on the forward strand.
TAGGCAAGCAGGCTAGCTGCGAAGTGCATTGGATCAACTATCAGACTTTGCCGATGAGCGTCGAGGTGGACTATCCCGCGAGAGTCGGCATCGATCGTTTGTTGGCCGCCTTGGCCGCGTGCCATTTCTGCGATCAAGACCGGCTGATCGTGATTCAAGCTGGATCGGCGGTCACGGTAGATCTGGTCGAACGCACAGGCGCGAGCTCGTTTGGAAAGCCGTTTCGATTCTCCGGTGGAGCGATCCTGCCTGGCGTTCCCATGATGTTGCAACTGCTGGGACGAGCCGCGGATATGTTGCCAGAGATCGACGCGAACGATCTGGTAAATCTTCCCGAGTTACCCGGCAAGAACACCGAGGCAGCGATGGTGGCCGGTTGCTCGAGTTGCTTAGTAGGCGGTGTTCAACACTTGGTCGAGCGCTATCGAAAGCAGTTCGGTTTGCCTTTGCCAATTATTCTCAGCGGTGGTGATGGACCTTTGCTGGCTCCGCATTTGTCATCGCCCATCAAACTTGTACCACAGCTTGTCATGCAGGGTATTCGCATTCTTGCCGGGTAGGTCAAACTCCTGCAGGGTTCGACCAGAGATTGTTTAACGGTGTTTAACGGCAAGCCGTAGGCGACTGCTTGCGTCACTATCGACTGTCACACTCAGTCGCCTACGGCTTGCCGTTAAACAATTTGCTACAGGCGAACACTAGCGCCGTATGATCACCAATTACGGGTGGCACTGCGAACGTGGCAGGAACGAAGCCATCCGCGATGGAAACACTCTGCGGCCTCTGCGCCTCCGCGTTTTACTTCATCTCTGCGTCCCTGCGCCTTCGCGTCTCTGCGTTAAAATCTCCTTTCAAGTCCCTTCGGCAATGATCTCGCGCGCGACAATCCCTTGGCGGTTTGCCAAAGCCTTTCCTGGTTCTTTCCGGCGGACAGGAACCTACCAAACCAGTCCAACGTGGGGGCTTTCCGGAGGAAAAGTGCTGGGTTTAGCGCGGGCGGGCGGGAAATCTGTTAAATTAGTGGGGCTCGGCGGTTGAACGCCGGCCCGCGCGGAGATGCATATGCTGCTCGCGACGGGGATCACTTCGTCAACTCACAACCCTGAATCAAGCTTCCATGAAACCGATCGACTTTTCTCCGCTGCTTTTGGCTCAAAACGATGTGATGAGTATCGTTTATTTGGCAGGTGCTGGGATTCTGTTCCTGATAGTCTTGGTCCTGTTCTTCATCTTCCTGAACTTCTTTTGGCTATGGGCTCAGTCGTTCACGACGGGCGCGAGCATCGGCATTCTGGACCTTGTCGGCATGTGGTTCCGCCGCGTGGACTCACGAGCCATTGTGCGAGCCAAGGTGACCGCCGTGCAAGCTGGTCTTACGAACGCCGAGCTAACCAGCGGACAGTTGGAAGCGCACTACTTGGCTGGTGGCAACGTCCCGCAAGTCATTCGCGCACTCGTGGCGGCGAGAAAGTCCAAAATGATCAATCTGACTTTTTCGCAAGCCGCTGCTATCGACCTCGCTGGTCGCGATGTTTTGGAAGCGGTTCAGACGAGCGTTTATCCTAAAGTGATCGACTGTCCGCCCAAAGGTTCAGCTCGTCCTTCGCTAGATGCCGTTGCGCAAAACGGTATCCAGTTGAAAGTGAAGGCGCGTGTTACCGTCCGCGCGAACTTGGCGCAGTTGATTGGTGGTGCGACGGAGGAAACGATTATCGCGCGCGTGGGCGAAGGTATCGTTAGCGCTATCGGTTCTGCCAAGGATCACAAAATGGTTCTCGAAAATCCAGACATGATTTCCAAAGCGGTGCTTGCTAAGCGACTCGACGCCAACACGGCTTTCGAGATCGTCTCGATTGACATCGCGGACATCGACGTGGGTGAGAACATCGGTGCGCGATTGCAGGCTGACCGAGCCGAAGCGGACATGCGAGTTGCTCAGGCTCGCGCCGAAAGCCGACGTGCGGCTGCCGTAGCTGCGGAACAAGAAATGATGGCCAAGATCGAAGAGAGCCGCGCTAAGTTGGTTGAATCCGAAGCGGAGGTACCCAAGGCGATCGCTAAGGCATTCATCGGTGGGACTCTATCGGTCATGGATTATTACAAGCTTAAAAACGTGGATGCCGATACTAAGATGCGAGCCAGTATCGCTGATGTGGGACCAAGCAAGCCTGTCCACCAAGTCACTTGATAGTCGCCTTTTGCTCCGCAAAAGTAGCGAGATTTCGGAGCATTGATAAAGATCTGAACCCTGGCGGGATCAGCTACAGTCACGAAACATTCGCGGTGAGAATCGAACATGAGCGACCTAGAAAAGTTCTTGCAACAAGCTGCTCAGAGAATGAAAGAGCGGCAGCAGCAGGCTGGCGGACAGCCTCAGCGCCCCCAGCAACCCGCTCAGCCTCCTCAGCAGCAGCAACAACCTGTTCGCAATCAGAATCGACCGCAGAACCGTCCACAGAATCGACCGATTCAGCCAATAGCTCAGGCCGAGATCGTTGACGCACAAATTGTTGACAATCCCCGCGAACTCGGTCCGGATCGTTTGAGCAGCTTGGATACGCGACAGTCTCCTGGTACTGCCAATGTATCGATGGCCGACGAACGCATGGCCTCGCACGTCCAGCAAGTCTTTGATCACAACCTCGGGCAGCTCAGTCAAGCTCCACCGATGAGAGTCCCCGAGCCTAAATCGTCGTCACTTGAACAGACGAAACAAAGGACCGAAGTTAGCGTTTCAAAGCAATCGGTACCCTGGATTATTCGCCTGCTTCAAAACCCAGACACGCTGCGAGCAACATTTGTCGCCAGCGAAATTTTCAAGCGACGTTTCTAGTTTCACAAAACTAGGTTCCCATATCGAGCCATCGCCTGAGATGATCGGCAACTTGCGACGAAAATTGTCCGCGCGAGAGGACTTGGTCGAATCCCGCTTCATGGGCCGCCACTAGTCTGGCTTCGTGAACGTGCGAAGCAAAACCGACTAAGCACAAAGTGCTGAACTTTTCTCGCAGCGAGTCTACCAAGCTTGGCAAATCGGCAAGTTCGATCGCGGCCAAGTCAACCATGCAACACCGCACATCGTCCGCACCCAAGCTGTCGAACTTTGTATCGGTCGGCTTCGATCCAATCACAAGCGGACAGCCAACCTCAGTCGCCGCAGCTTTGACAACAGGCCAAAAGAAAACATCCTTGGAAATGAACATTGCCGTAGGCTGAGGCTGAGTCATTGCGAGCTCTGAATCAAAGGGGATTGCGAATCTTGGACGGTGAATCGTGTACGGTGAATCATTGAGGTCGAATCAAACGGCGGCTTAGTCGAATATCTTCTTTGTAGAATTCGCCAAACGCTACTCCAGAAGGTTATACTTGGCGTCGTTTTCGGTCAAAGCTTGTTTGGCCAGTGGAACGGGATTAGGCATAATCGCAGGCGCTGGCAGATTGAAAAAAGGCAGAATAGAAACCAAGGGAGATTGTTGTGGCTGAACAGCTTTTCTGCGTGATTGGTGGCGTCTGCCTGATAATTGCCGGAGTTGCTCTGTCACGACTTCGACCTCCCGATTGGTCTTCCGAGAGTATGACGACTCTCGAACAACAACGAATCAATACCTTCAGTCGCTTTCAACGTGGGATTCGTTGGGTTAATAATCGTCTGATTTCCGTAATTGGTGGACTGATCGTTTGCACTGCGGCAATTCCGCACGGTCGCAATTGGATCATCGCTTGGTCGGCGATTTTCTTTTTCTTGCTGATGTGCATTTTCCTCGCCATGCTCGACGCCCTGTCGTCGATTTTCAGCTACAAACGTACACTTCCATCCACTTTGCGAAGTACTTTGGGTGAAGACTCGAAGCAATCGTGATTGTCCACTAAAATGCGCATTCGAGACGAACGCTACTCGGATACCGTATTTCTCCCTACCCGCCAAGTGACCCAGCATGGATAAACTCAACGAGCTGATCTTTTTGATGCCTGACTATGAATTGGAAGGGTTTCCGCGAAGCCTGACCGATGACAAGGCAGCGAAAGTACTCAGCGGCTGGGTCGCACTTTGGCATCCCGTCTTAGTCTGCGGCGCCGGACGCATTCCGCGATGGCATCAAGCTTCACGTCTGCCATCTGAGCTAGCGTCGACACTTTTTGTGCTCCCACCCATCTCGCAAACGATCATCGCTTCAACGGCCGCGGAAGAAATTGCTACCGCGGGCGGTTTGCTACTTGAGCCGACCGAAAGTTGGCGAGAGTTCCAAACGCAGCTGCTGAGTCACTTTCCGCAATTGCCTCACAACGAGGTTGCGATGGAGTTAGCTGCTGAGTTCGCTGCGTTGGGTTACGCGTTTCTTCAAGTCCAGTTGATGACGCGACAGCTTCGCTACACCAGCAACTTGGATGTGGCCTTGTTCGAAGAGCAAGTTCTGAAAGCTACCGAAGCGGTCATGGAAAGCGATTCGGCTAAAGCTCGTGGATTGATCCAAGCTTGCTTTGATACGCTGGGACAAGAGCGCGATCACTACTACTCGAACGATGCGCACTTAATCGACTTGACGCTGTTAGCCGAAACAACTTTGGGCAAGTCGTTGCATCGTCAATTGACGGATTCGAACGTCACGAACTTCATCGCGTCGGCTAGTCTCCTGCGTAAGCTAAAGGAAAAGTCTCCAGAGAATTTCGAGCTGCTCGTAAAACGGCAAACCGAAAGCTCGATCGCCATCGCAGGTGGACAGGACATCGAAAGTCCTTGGCCCTTGGCTTCGCGCGAGTCGATCGCGCGGGGGTTAGCTAAAGCTCCTGACGCCTATCGTGAATTGGGAGTTCAGCCTCCTACTGTCTTCGCGAGGAACAGCCACGGCTTGACCTCCGATGCGCCTAGCCTACTCAGTCGCTTTGGTTTTCGCGGTGCTGTGCTAATGGCATTCACTGGAGGCAGTTATCCATCCAGTAGTCAAACTAAGATCTCTTGGGAAGCTCAGGATGGTAGCCGCATTCCGGCAATCGCTGGCGAGCCATTAGATGCGTCAGGTGCGAGCAGTTTTCTATCGCTGGGATGGTCTCTCGGTGAAGCCCTCGATCGGCAGAATGTTCCCACGCTGGTCTTCGCTCATTGGCCTGGCAAAACGGGCGAGTTCTTTGAACTTCTTCGCATCGTGACTCAACACACGCCCGCGCTGGGTCGATTTACGCTGATCGATAGCTACTTCAGCGATACGACCAGCCCCTACCATCATGAACGGTTGGATGCCAATGGATTCGCGTTCAATTGGTTAGCTCAGGCTGAAGACGCAGGGAAGCTGATTGAGGCAACCAAATACGCCAGCATCCTTCAAAGTCAAGCGACTAGCATTAAGAATCTGTGCAACTTGCAGTGGCAATTGCAAAACTTGCGCAACAAGCCCGAGTGGCCCAAAGACGACAAGGGCGAGCCACAGCCTCCAGCCTATAGTCCTGTTCCGGTCAGTGAATACGCTGCGGAGTTAGACAAGCTGTTTGCGGGCATGGATCAGTTGGTCGATCATCCGGAGCAATATACCGCCCAGTCGGTCAATCAACTAAACGATATCTGTCAGAGGCTTGGCAAACGTACTGTCCATGCATTGGCTCCGCTATTGACCAACAAGAAAAGCACTGTTGCTGAAGGCGATTCATCGAATGCGTCCTCAGGTAAGTTGCTTATCAATCCGCGAAGCAACCCAGTGCGATCGATGGTTCGCACCGATGCTTCAAAGACCATGCTGGCGACGGAGACCTGGCACTTTGCGGCTGGATCTGCTGACAACAATCGAATGACCTGCGTCGACCTCCCATCGCTGGGGTTTGTTGTGGCACCGTTTGAATCATCGTCCACTATTAAGCCTGACAAGTTAATGCTGGCCGACAGTGGAGGCATGCTGCGCAACGAGTTCATCGAGATTCAAGTGGATACGCAGCGCGGTCATTTGCGAACCTTGCATGTGCCCGGCAAGCGAGGCAATCGATTGAGCGCGATGATCGCGTTCCGTACAAAGTCGGGGTCGAAGTATGAACATTCAGAGATGGTCGCGCGTAGCTGTAGCGTGACTGCCAACTCAAGCATGTTAGGCGCAATTCGCACCGAGGGATCGCTGATGTGGCAGGGTAAGAGCGTCGGAGATTTCGCGATTGAGTTTGAAGTGCGTCGAGGCACTCGATTGGTGTCAGCGGATATCTCGCTTAGCAATCTCAAGTACACCGACGAATGCAATCCTTGGTTAAGCGCGTTCATCCTGCGACTGGCTTGGCCAACAGAAGCTGCGATTTTAAGGACCTACCCTGAAGGTCGTCGAACGAATTGGAGCGGATCGAAAGTAGTGGCTCCTGAACTGATCGAGATCGATGAGGCCGACTATCAAACGCAGTTCCTTACCGGTGGATTAGCTTTTCACGCTCGACAGGATGCACGCATCTTAGAGACGATTCTGGCTGTCCACGGACAAACCTCAGTTCGACATCAAGTTGCCTTGGCGGTAGATCTTCCTTATCCCCTACCAACAGCGCAGCAATTCATCGACCAAGTCTATCAGTGTGATTTGACTGGATCTGTCGCCGCAGCAAGTGGTTGGCTGGTCACCGTTGACAGCAAGTCAGTTCACGTTGACTTGGAGTGCCCGCTGCAAGACGATCAAGGCAAGACCGTTGGCTTGCGAGTCCTTGTATCAGAGTTGCATGGCAAGTCGGTCACTGCCAACATTCAATTTCTACGCGACATCGCTGAAGCTCAGCGAGTCGACTACTGTGGAGGCAAGATCTCGCGAGTGACCGCCAACGATGACACCCTGACCATCGCACTTCGCGCCAACGAACAGTCACTGGTTGATCTGTTGTGGAAGGTGGGATAGTTCGTCAGCCCCGTTGCTCTGCGTCCTCCGCGCCTCCGCGTTTCATTCTTCCCCTCATAAGTAAACTAGATATTTACCGTGCAAATATCCTTAGTCCATTAAGAAAGCAAAACGCAGAGGCGCGGAGTTCGCAGAGAGTTTTCATCGAGAGATGACTGTCATGCGAGCGCGGCTTGATATGAAGTCAACACCGGTCGAACCCGGCAGGAGTCTGACCTACCAGATCGCAGAAAAGACAGCGGACGGCACATGGAATGCGCCTGCTACTTTCGAATCGACAAATCAGGATTTAGCTTTGAAATCAACACCGGATCAAAGGTCCAATACGACTGCTCGCCATCCTGCACAGGACGCAAGTAGACGCGTTGAGCCAACGGTTCGTTGCGAAGCAAGTGACCAACGTCGGTCAACACGGTGATGTTGCTGCCATAATACGAATGTCCAAGCAAGCTGCTGTCGATGGTTGTGGCGTCGATCGTATCGATTCCAGGATACGTGACAACTTCCGGCCCTGAATCTCCCAAACGAGATCCGTTGTTGAAGTAGCGACTGGCGATCAAAGCGAGGTCGGTTTTCGAGGTGTACAACGTCATTCGCTTTGCTTTAGTGACGATGTGTCGAGCAATATCGTTCTTGAATGTTTCGGCGTCGATATCTGGTGCAGCCAAAACTACTTGATTGAAAATTGGGTTTCCATCGGTTGACTGAATATCCTTCAGTGCAGCGGTCAAACCAACATTTCCCATGCTGTGAGCCACTAAGTTAATCGTTTCAGCTCCGGATCTCTTTGCGAGATCCTCCAAGAAATGACGGATCTGCCCAACGCTCATCTCGATCCGTTCCTTGTCTGATTTGTATCCATACCAGTTTGCCTGAGATGGCCAACTGTAGAAGATTGCGGCACCTGGGAACTTCAAGTCGAACTGCATCTGTGCGGTACGTTTGGCAGCATCTTCAAACGATACGTTGTAGCCGTGGATGAAAACGAGCAAGTTCTTGCCCTTGCGAGCTTGAACATCTTTGAGATCGGCAAGGAACTGATCCTGCGTCAACTCGTGAATCTCATTCAGTACGATATGCTTATTCGGATCGCTGATAAACTGCCCTTTGAGCAGCATCGGCGCTTCAACCATGCCTTTTTGATGATTGGGGGGAATCGTCACAGTACATTTTCCGTACTCGACTTTGTCTGAAACTCGATGGTTGTACGTCACGAGAGCTTGGACCGGATGCACCGAGAGTTGCTTCGCGGCGAAGAATCCAAATGAACCGAAAACGAACAAGCCAACGACCGAGAGAATACCAACAACGCGGGCTCCTCGACTGAAGCTACCAATGGCGGCAAAGCCAAGAGTGATCACGCTGCCGATCGTGGTGATTAGAATTGCGATCACAATTTCTTTTACTGAATTGCCGGAGGGATCACGCTGTCGGTTGGTTCCGTAGTACACGTCTACCGCTTCAATCGATCCTTCGACGGCCGGTGCCGAATCTTCGGCGCCAACAAGTTGAGCGTCCATCGCTTCAGGCAGGTCGATCCTAGCCCCCCCCGACTCTTCGGAAGCTTCTGGGAACCTTGCCGAAGCTGGTGGTTGTGCGGTTTGCTTAGAAGGTTTAGGAGTGCTTGGCCCAATTGCCGAGGCGGCAAGAGCTTCGCGATCGTTACGTCCAAGAAGTTCCAGCGAAGCCGATTTCGATAGCGCTATGTCGCTCCATTCGCCTTCGTCATCTCCAGCGCCAAGCCCATCCGGCAACAGCAAGTACTCCAGTCGTGCTCGTCCAGTTGTCGATAGCTCTGTTGAATTGACTAGCGTGACCAGAGTTTCGACTTCAGCCATGTGATCTTTGACGTTACAGGCAATCACGGGATGCCAATGGTAGGAAAGGTGATCGGCAAACTTTTGGCCCAAGTAGTTGTCGTCGACCAGTTTCAGCAGTCGCTTCCAGTCTGGGTTGGTACATACGCTAGCCAAATCGCAGCAGGCAAGGCGTTGAGAATCGCTGCGTTCAGTGTTCTCGGCCTCTTCAATTAACCAAGGCAAAACACTGTCGCCTAATTCTTCGAGAGCCTCTTTGATCACGATGTCGGTTTCGCTTTCGTCCAGCATACTTAGCAAGGTGTCGAATGCCATTCGACTTTCTCCACACAAATGCGCACCGTAAGCCGCATTTGCCAGGACGATACTCCAAGGACTCTCAAGCTCTTCCAAGACCGTTTGCTTCGCGGCCGTCGGGTTAACGCGCGCTGCTGACAGTAGGCACACTGCTTGAAGCGTCGGATCGACATCATCCTTGCATTGCGCTAACAAAGGGGCAACTTGAGATTGAGCACTTGGCCCCATGGAGCCAATCGCATTCGCCGCCGCGATACGAATCGCGACAGGCACTTCGACATTGTTCACCAACTGGATACAAAGAAGTTGTGCCTCCGCCGCTGGCGTACCAACGACTGCCAAGGCGCGTAGCAAATCCTCCAACACTTTTGGACTGCTAGTCGTGGCGATCGCTTGCATGAGCGGCTGTACCGACGCTGGACCAATTCGCCGTAGCGTTCTCGCGGCACGATTCTTGATGGAGATATCTTCATTCGTTGAAGTGAGGATGGTAATCATATCGGGCACAGCATTCACAGCCTGGGCTCGCATACTCCGAAGCGCGTACATGGCTGAAATGCGAACGTTTGGGTCAAAGTGGTACAACTGTTGACGAATCATCGGTATTGCACTAGTAGCCTGCGAGCCGTACTCGGCGATTGCATCCAAGATGAATGGCAGTACTGAGCTATCGCGTGGAACAATTCGTAACCACTGAGTGAAGAACTGAGCGGCGATCGGTGAATCAGGGGCGATCTCAGGAATGGCCAAAGCACCGGCCATTTGAAATGCTTCCTCGCGAGATTGCATCAAGGCTGACATCAATTGCGATTGCGCCGGCGCAGCAGCCGTACCCATGCTAGACAAAGCGTAACAAGCGTTAATCTGCAGGTCGGTATCTGTCAGGGACTGGGCAAGCCATTCGACACAACCAGTTACGTCATGTTTGCTCTGCGAAATTGCTCGCAGTGCTGCAACACGAAGGTCGGTGGGCAATGACGGATCGCGGCTCCAACTCTTAAGCTGAGCGACCATCGTGGCCTCTGTGGGACAAACCTGTTCCACAAGCATGAAAGCTGTCTCGGGAAAGGCCTTCTCTTGCTCGAAGCCATTGAGAATGGCGGCTAGGTCTTCCTGAGCCTCGCTACCCCAGCAGGCCATCGCATAGTCCAAGAGAACGGTGTCAATCTGTGTTGATTCAAATAGCAAGACCTTCTGCCGAATTGTTCCAGGGTAGGTCGTTCGATCCTTCAATCTACGAATAATCTGCAATCGCGAGATGAAATCATTGGGCTCATACAGTCCCGAGATTAACTTGGCCGAGTCGATCGTGTCATTTGGTGGAGCTGTCTTTGTCGCTGCAGATTGTGTACTCAAGTTTGAACGTAAGGTTGTGATAACCGATTCGATGATCGTCGTATGTCGCGTTTGATGATCGTAGCTGCGGATGTCCTTCAACGATTTTTCCAGCAGTTCTACTGTCATTTTGCTCGCCGCTTCGTCCAGATCCAGCGGCAATTCCGAGGCAAGCTTGGCGACCGACCATTGTGCCGAGTAGCGCACGTGCTCGCTGGCATCGGAGAGTACAGGCTGAAGTGATCGTATTGCAGCGACGCCATCGGTACTGACGCGAGCCAACGCATAAGCTGCTGCGACGCGCACGTCGGCCGATGGGTCAGTCAAACAAAGCGCCAACGTCGATGCCGCTTGATTGGCTTGAGGTCCCATCTCGGCAATGCGTCTTGCCGCAGCCAGTCGCTGCGGAGCTTGAGGGTTTTTCAAGCGAACGATGAGAGCTTCAACGTCGCTCTCGGGGGACGGCGCAAGTGATTGAGCCCGCAACGGAGATTCGATCCATCCGATCGGTGCAAGGCACGCAACGACTGACACGATAACGTGCAGCCATAAAAATCGTACAGCGATACATCCCAGCATCGTTCGAACCTCCGTGTTCGGCACCATCCGTAGGGATGGTTCTTGCATTCTGAATCCAAAGGAGCACGATCCACTGTGCGCAGACTATCTCCTAGGTGTGGCATAGACGATTGCAGAGCCCACTGCAAGAGAAGATAGGAAGTTTGCCCCAGTGTGCGTCGACTCCGTGGCGTTTTGGCTTGGTAGGTTCTTACCTAGCGGAAAGAAAACGGTGCCCGCAGGTGATATTAAACGCACTGCCACTTTAGCAATGTTGTGATCAGGATCTAACGATTGATTATTCTCTCATACTCATGATGAATCATAGTGGGTTGGTCTGGCCACTTCGAAACTCTGAAACTGCGGATCTTGCGATGGCATCAAGCTTTCCCGAGAGTGCATCTTTTTCAATCTGCTGATCCCAACGCTGGCCATCGAAACGTAAAAACCATTCGCGAAACTCAGCAAGCTCCCCAGGCGGTAGTTGAGAGATCTTTTGTTCAAGCTCTTCGAGCGTCATCAGCGTCATCCTTAAAATGGAATTGGAGATCCAAGGAATATTGTAGAGTTCTCCGTTGTATTTCGCCAGAACGAACTGGGCGAGCTTGACCTACACGCGGAAAGCGGTTCAGGTAGGTTCTTATCTGCCGGAAAGAACCGGAGCGGACAGTCCAGTTCTCACTGTTAGCATTATGAAAGAAGCCTATCGAAGTAAGTGTTGGTTCATCATGACATTCTGCACCGTAACAAAGCCAAACGTGGTCAACCCCGGCAGGAGTTTGGCCTACCAAAGCTGCAATGTGGCGGGTTCGTGCTAAAATAGACGCTTCCCTACCTCATCGATCCTACCATCTAGTGCCCCTACCCAATCAATCGTCCATCCCTCCAAATCAAAGGCCTACACCAATGCAATCGAAAGCCGCTCCCGCCCAAAGTCGCTCGCGTCGTAACTTTTTAACAACCATTGCCGCAGTTGGTAGCAGCTTCATGATCTCGGGCACGAAGAGCTCAGGGAATATCATTGGTGCCAACGAACGATTGCGAATTGGCGTTGCGGGTGTCAATGGTCGTGGCCAAAGTCATATTGGCGGTTGGAGCAGTCAATCGAACGTTGAGATCGCATGGCTGGTAGATCCCGATCCTCAAGTACTTGGTAATGTGGCTGGTCAGCTTGAGAAGAAAAGCGAGAGCAAGTTTCAAACCGCTGCCGATGTCCGACAGGCTTTGGATGACAAGACGCTGGATGCCATCTCTGTCGCAACGCCCAATCACTGGCACTCGTTGATTACCATTTGGGCCGCTCAGGCAGGCAAGCACGTCTATGTCGAAAAGCCGATGAGCCACGACGTGGGTGAAGGTCGCGTGTGTGTTGCCGCTCAAGCAAAGTATGGAGTAGTGATCCAACACGGAACACAGAATCGAAGTAATGCCAAGATCGCTGGACTCCACGAAGCGATTCACGCTGGCAAGTTCGGTCGCTTGAAGATCTCTTACGGGTACTGCTGCAAGCCTCGCGGCTCGATTGGCTTCAAGCCCGTATCGGATCCGCCCGAGGGCTTGGATTGGAACATGTGGCGCGGTCCGGCTGATATTCAGGAGTTTCACGGCAACTTCGTTCATTACAACTGGCATTGGTTTTGGCTGACCGGAAACGGCGACTTGAATAACCAAGGCACTCATCAACTGGACATCGCACGCTGGGCCATCGATCCCGATCAAACACATCCTGTTCGAGCGATGGCCATCGGCGGAAGATTTCAGTGGAAGGATCAAGGCGAAACACCCAATACGATGTTCGCTATGGCCGAGTATCCTAACGGTCAACAGGTGTTCTTCAATGTGCGGAATGTGAATTACAAAGGCTACCAACAACAGGTCGAGAACGAATACTACTTTGAAGATGGCGGCAAGATCATTCGTGGTATGTACTACGAAAAGGACAGTACCGAAGGTGTCCCAGTCGACGTGCCCGATGGAAATGTAACGCCGGGAGGAAACTGGGCCTCGTTTATTGCTGCTTGCCGCGCCGGTGATCCGATGATGGCCAATGGCAACGTGGACGACGCGCACTACGGCTGCGTACTTGGTCACCTTATGAATAACTCATACCGCCTTGGGCAACAGCTTCCCTTCGATCTTAAGTCAGGTCGCTTTGGCGATAACAAAGACGCTTACGAGCACTTTGCAAAGCTACACTCGATTATGGCAGATGGAGTTGGCGTACCCGTTGAAGGCTCAGAATACACGGTTGGCCCAGTACTGACTTTTGATCCTAAGACAGAGAAGCACACTGGCGATTATGCTGATAAGGCCAACAAACTGCTCAAGGACCGCAATCGAGCTGGGTTTGAAATCCCAGATGTCGCCAAGGTCTAGTCTGGATTACGCTAGTCTAGTCTCTTACCGTTTTTACAAGTCAACCCAGCAAGTCAACGAAACTCGTACCCCCAATCACGCATGACTCAACTGCAACACCCGGTAGCCAAGCGAATTGCGGAAGCTACAACTGCCGTCTTTGGCGACTCGCCCATCGCCAACCAGGTGATGCAGGCGTGCTCGCAGTACGAGAAAGACTTGGAGAACATTCAAGCTGGCCGCGGCATCCAAGCGCTGCTGATCGCTATCGTCGGCGCGAAGGGACAAGGTAAGACTTGGACGGCCCGCAACTTGATTCGCAGCGAAGCCATCCGCAATCGTCTGAGAAGTGGCGACCTACAAGATGATGCGACCACCAAGTTAGTCTGGATCGGTCCAGTCCCGCCCGATGGCTTGGACACCACGATTGAAATCTATCACCCTTGCTCGACCAGCGAGATGATCGAGATTGGCCAACCGCTGGTCTTGCTCGACACGCCTGGCGTAACGGATGCCAACGCGCAGTCAGCTCGAATTGCCAAAGAGTCGCTGTCGCTGGCACCCGTAAAACTGTTGATCATAGCCCGCGACCAACTCCGCGCTGCCGCGAACCTCAGCCTTGCACGCCAGATCGATGGCTCGATTTGCATACCGATCATCACCTCCGTGGAACCCGACGAATTCAACGACGCAGGTCTCGCTGCTGACCTGAGAACTCTCCGCGACCAATTGGCAACGATGGCGCCGCATTCGACCATCGCCACTGAACTCAAAGTACCAGACTTTGAAATCACCGGTGACGAATCGGCTTCAGCAGGGGTGCTGCGATCAGGCCTTCTCGATAGGCTCAGCGAGTTAGGAGTAGCTCAACAGGCACTTCGCAGCTCTCGCGAGTCACGACTTCAATCCGCGACCACTCGCCTGAGATCGGAAGTGAATCAGGTGATCTCGCGCGAACTTCCGCAACTTGCTCAAGCAGTGGAGCAGCTTCATCGCGAGACGCAGCTTCTGCCGACTCGCGTGATTGAGTCGTTGCTGGGAAGTCAAGAAGTTCTAGAAACTGGCATTCGAATGCGGTTGCGAGCCCGACTGGTCAGCGACACGTCGGTCATGTTCTTTCCCTATCGCACTGTTCTATCGATTCTGAACTTAACGCATGGCGCGTGGGATCGAATCGTACTCGCGTTAGCCGGAAGTGTTCCCAGTCTGTTCGGCGCGCTGGCAAGTTGGGCTAAGAATGTTCGGCAGAGTCGCGAGTTTACTTCCGAAGTACAAGACGGCATTCGCACTCGAACTCAACAGCAGGTCGAAGAACGACTGCATCCACTTTGCGATCAGTTTCATCGAGCTGTGATGAAGCTTCGACCTCGAGAGCAGCAGGTCGGTTCTTTGCCGAGCAATCTTGGCCAAGTGCGCCTACTGGGACTCGACCAACTTCAGTCGCGCAGCCAGTCGATCTTCGACACGACCATCGAGCAACACTCGGTGAGTCGATGGCTTATTCAGATCACCGCGATTATCGGCGTGATCATGTTTTGGAGCATGATGAGCGCGCCGATCTATACGCTATATCGCGACTATTTCGATGCCACATGGGGAGTCTGGGCTGGAAAGGAAAAGGTTCACATCGATGAATTTCCCCATCCCAGCTACGGACTATTCTTTACTAGTCTGCTGCTGTCGGTGTTGCCCTTGTTAATCTATTGCATGGTTGTACTGACAGTGACCTTAAGCCGCCGAAGAATCGGCCGAATTGCCCGCGAGGTGATCTTGGCGCATGACCAGACAATCCGTGAGCTCCAAGATACGCAAGTCATTCGATTGCAATTTGGCGACGAACTGCTGCAACAGACCGAGTTTTTGCTCAACTTGCAGTCAACGAACTAACGGACTTAGTTAGAATAGACTTAACTCCAGCTTCACCTCTATCTTCTTGGTCCTATGAGCGTATCTAGCCTTGAACTTTGGCAACGTATCGCAGCCGAGGGCATTGCATCTGCCATGCAATGTCGCTCGTGGGCTGCTGAAGTTTCCAAACATCTTCCGGCCGCTGAGACCGCCGATGGATTGAAGGTCCTACAAAAGCTGATCGACATCGGCAAGCTGACGAAGTACCAAGCTAAAGTGCTTTCCGGTCAGTCCACCGATCCACTGAAACGCGGCCCTTGGAATGTGCTCAGTAAAGTGAAGCAGCCGCAGTGGCAAGGTTGGTTGGAGATCACCAAGATCGACCCATCCAAAGGTGAGCAACCTCCCGCACGTTGGGCTCGTTGGCTGACTGGCCCAGAGATGCAGAGCCTGCAAAGTTCAGCACCATCGCTTCCCCGCGGTATCCAGCTCGCGCAGATTCGCAATCCGCATTTGCAGATGATCGAGATGCCAGAGATGGTCGGCAGCGAATTGCAGTTGCGAGTCGCTCCCGTTGTCGGCAGTTCGCTCGCCGAGAGCTTTCAAGAGTCGCGACCATCTATCACGCAGTCACTACAGATCATCAAACAAGTTGCCGAAGCACTTGCGGCGATGCACCAGCGGCGCGTCGTCCATGGGCGCGTGTTGCCCGATCGCATCTTCTGGGATGAATCGCAGGGAGCAACATTGGTTTGTGACCCGATCTCCGTTTGGACGGCTAGCGTTGAACCGGGAACGAGTGGCGTGTTGGGCGAGCATTTGAACGGACTTCGGTTGGAATCGTTTTTGGCTCCTGAGTTTCTCGCACCGCGACAGCCGCCCAGCATGGTCAGCGATGTTTATGCGTTGGGAGCAACGTGGTGGTGGTTGATCGTCGGCGCGCCGCCTGTCGAAGGAAGCAACGTTGCCAGCACGTTGGGCCAAGCTGCTGAAGCTGTACTTGACTTCGACGGCAAGCTTTCGGAACTCGCCGAACCGCTGCGAGTTTGTTTGAAACACTGTTTAGCCAAAAATCCTTCGGCCCGGTTTGCAGACGCCAGTGTGCTTGGCAGTGCGCTGTTGGCAGCCGAGCGATCGGTAGCAGCAGGAAAGTCGATTCGCACTGCCGCACTAGTTGCCGCTCCTGTCGTTGCTCAAGTTGTACCAGTCGTTGCGACCACAGTAGACACACCTAAACCAATTGTTGCCGCTCCTGTAGATACCGCGCCAGAGGCTACAGTCTTGGAGGCAACAATCTTGGAAGCAACAGTCGCTCCAGAATCAACGGCAGCCGCAACCATCGTTGCCACACCAATTGTTGCGATAGCGACGAGCGAGGTGTTATCAGCTGAATCCAACAAAGTAACAGCTCCAAAAGCAGACCAGCCCAAGAACGTTCGAGCCAAACCCACTCAAGCACCTGTCGAGAAAAAGACTGAATCAGCTAAACCCGAAGCTGCTAAGGCGGAACTCGTCAAACCAGAATCCGCTAAGGCATCTCCTACTAAAACAGCCTCAGCTAAACCGGCTACAGCTAAACCCGTAGCAGCCAAGCCGGAAGTAGACAAGTCAGACTTAGAAAAGGCTGAGTCACCCACGACGGACTCACCAAAACCAACAAAGCCCAAGCAGACCATCCCTTCAGTAACAACGCAGCCTTCAATACAGCCGACAACGCCAATAGTCCCAGTTGATGTAGTCCCAGTTGAAGCCGCCACGGTTGAAGTCGAAACAACTCCCGAAGTTGTGATTGTCGCTGCAGAAACAACGGTCGGTGAAGCTGTATCCAAGCCCACACGCCAGCCAGTAGCTAAAACTTCTCAGCCTGCTCAGCCAGTACGTCGTCGAGCGAAGCGGAAGAGTAAGGCACCGCTGTTTATCGCCGGTGGTTTTGGTTTTATCGCTATCCTACTTGGAATACTCAAGTTTAGCGGCGCTTTGGATTCATCAAGCGCCAAGAACGAAACGGCCGAAATAAAGGGCACGTTTCAACCACCTGTGAATGCGTCACAGCCAACGATCATCACTAAAGATCCTTTGACCGAGTACTTCCGACTGGTCGACAGCAAAGACGCTCCCTGGGCGCCACCGCAGACGCCTCAGCCAATTGCGCTGGACCTGTTGCCACCCGGTGGGCAGCTCTTCGTAGTAATTCGACCAGCCGATTTGATGCGAAGCCAAACGAGTTCGACACTCATCACTACACTCAATAAACAGTTTGCTTTCGACCAATTGCTTAAAGAAGTAACGGAAGCTTCTGGACAGCCTGTGGATTCGATCAGCTCGCTCACCGTAGCCTTCTACAACGCACCCAGCCCCGAACAGATTCCACTTCGCGCGACGCGTGTCGAGCTTGCTGCCGGTGTTGGCTTAGACAAGCTTAAAGCTGAGTGGAATGTCACTAGCGAAGCGATTGTCGGGCAAGAGCGACTGCTGGTTAACGATAAGGATATGGCTTACTACGTCGCCAAAGATGCCAGCCCGAATTCGATCACTCAATTCAGCTTCGGATCTGCCGCGCAGATGAAAGAGGTGGCTGAGCTGAGCGGTGGAGCGGCGGCCTTGAACGCCCAGTTTAAGCAGTTACATGCGAAGTCATGTCAGCAATATCCGCTGGTGATTCTGGGATCGCCACGCTATCTGTTCACAGAGGGTCGAGGCCTGATCAAAACTCTGCCCAAGAGGCTACAGAATCAGATCGAACCAATCCTCGGCAAAGATTCGCGAGCTGGATTGTTGCAGACTGCTTTGAAAGAACAGTGGTATTGGGAGTTGCAGTTGATTGGCCAAACCGATGCTGAATCACCGCGGTTAGTAACTAAGCTGAATGAAGAAGCCAGCAGTGTTAGTGGTCGAGTCGAACAGTGGTTGGTGGAACAATCGCCGCATCCGTATTGGCGAGCTCTCGCGCTACGCTACCCGCAGATGCTCAGAACATGGCGCGAGTATGCTCGTTTTGGCTTGGAAGACGGCGTAGCGATCGCTAATGGCTATCTACCCACCGATGCCGCAGGCAATTTGTTGATTACCTCGTGGGTCGCAGCGCAAGATGCTTCGACACTTGCTGGCAACATGACCGCGGCGACTTCTGGCAATACAACACCGGCTACTCCTACGATGTCACCGGAAGAGTTGCTCAACAAGCCGATCCGCCTGATTTTCGATCAAGAGCCCATTGAACGAGCCTTGGCCTTGGTCGGCGAAGAGGCCAATACGGGTGTCCCTGCGGCTAGTCAAATGAGATTTGAACTCGATGGCGGTGCATTCGAGCGAGCTGGTATTACTCGGAATCAACAGTTGCGTGAGTTCAAGATTGATAACAAGCCGATGCGAGATGCGCTGACAGAGATCGCTAAACGAGGCAATCCCGTTACGACCGTGAAAGATACTCGTGAAATCGATCAGAAGTTGATCTGGGTAGTTCGAGATGATCCGCAAAACGCGGGCAAAAAGATGATTTCGTTGACGACTCGCGATACAGCGAACGCGGAAAAAATCTCGCTCACAAAAGAGTTTGCTCCACAACAATAGTCAATATTACTGTGTGGTATTACGGGAGTCGTATTGTAGGAGTCGTCGTACGGGACTCCAAAATTCATTCCATTTGCGATGCATTGACGATAAACTGTTCGCAACAGGGTAAACTGAGATTTACCGACTGACGCAATATTTCGCTCGACGATTGATAACCGATGATTTCGCTGATTCAAAACTGGACACCCAAGCGTATTCGCTTGGCGAAATCGATGGCTAAGTCCATTGCGTTGACGGTGTCGCAGTTGGCTCTAGCGGTGTTGACGATTCCAGCAGCGTGCTTGGGTCAAACGCCCGAGATTCAGATGCGAAACGCGACCGCGAAGTCGACCATTGAACTTGCACCGCAGCAGGCCGCGCCGTCGGGCAACGCGACTGGTCAAGGCGATGATGGTCTAGCCGTGGTAGCCAAGATTGAATCGACGGTTCAAGATGCGATCGCTAAGTGTGAGCAATCAGTCGTGGCCATTAGCCGCGTACGCAACGATCAAGTGGCTCGTATGCAGGTCGACACGCTTCGCCCAAACGCATCGTTGCAGTTGACCGACGATCCAACTAGCGAAGATTATGTGCCTACGTTTTTTGGAAGTGGTGTCATCATTAGTCATGATGGATACATCGTGACCTGTGCGCATGTGCTGGATGAACCGCGACGACATCGGTACTACGTTTGGCTGGATCATCGTTGTTATCAAGCGGCTGTGATTGGCAAAGTCGCTAAGCCGATGGCCGCTGATCCATTCTCCGATTTGGCCATCCTCAAAATCGAGGCAGATGATCTAAAGGCAATTCCGTTTTCTTCAGAGTCGCCACGCAAGGGACAGTTTGTCATTGCTCTAGGCAATCCCTATGCGATTGCTCGTGACGGTCAAGCTAGTGCGAGCTGGGGCATCGTCGCCAATCTAAATCGCTTTGCCCCCAAGGAAATCGAAGGCGGACCGACTGAAAATGTGCATCAGCTCGGTACGTTGATTCACACCGATTTGCGACTGGCCATGGGAAGTAGCGGTGGAGCATTGATCAATCTCAAAGGCGAATTGATCGGCCTAACTACAACTCTCATTGCTGGACGCGGATACGAACAAGCAGCTGGATTTGCCATTGCCGCGGACGACTTCTTTCAGCAAGTCGTCGACACGTTGAAGCAAGGCAAACAGCCCGAGTATGGCTTCTTAGGCATTCAGCCGGAGAACTTGCGAGCCTTCGAGAAAGATCGCGGTTTAATCGGCGCACGAGTGAGTATGGTCATTCCCGGTTTACCAGGCAGTCAAGCTGGGCTTCGCGAAGGCGACGTAATCTCGCAGGTTGGTGACGCAACTGTTAACAACCGAAACGATCTCTTTCGCGAGCTGAGCAAGGTTCCCACGGGACAGAAGACTAAGTTAGTTGTGCAACGGATGCGAGCCGCGGGTGCTCCACAGACTTTAACGCTGGAAGCTGAACTTACCAAGAAGTTCTTAGCCACCAATCGTCCATCGTTTAGCGTCAATGGCCCTCCGGTCTGGCGAGGCGCTCAAGTCGAGTATCAATCGGCGATTGCTGGCGAGTTGGAACGCATCTCGGTCGTTCGCACTGGGCCGCGCGTCGCATTTCTAAGCGTTGCACCTGACTCGTCGGCCTGGAAAGCTGGACTTCGAGCGGGCTTTGGTGTGGTGAGCGTGAACGGTCAGAACGTTGACACACCTAAGCAATTTCACGAGCTGGTTGGCAAGTCTTCTGGAGAAGTCGCACTAGCCGTTGTGACGACCAGTGGACGCGAGTTAAAAGTCTCTGTGAAGGACGACGGCAAGTAAGCCCAAGAATCGCGTTCACTCGTGAACTCAACATCAACGCAAGTGAGCCTTGCGTTGATTGGAAGTGTTGTAAGCAGTCTTTCTCTGCATCAAGTACGATTAGTTGCGAATGTCGACAGCGTGGCTGTTGCCAAAGCCGCCGAAAAGTCCCCGACTGTTGGCGGTAGCGGACGAATGTCGGAAGCCGCCGATGCCGGTCGAATAGGCTTCTGAACGACTCACAGCTGTGCCACCAAAAAGTCCACGAGCGTTTGCGTGACTGTCCGAGACTCCCACGCCATAGTCTGTTGCACTAACGGCTGTACTGTGTGCCACACCGCGGCCGCCTAACCAACCGCGAGCGTTTGCGTGGCTGTTCGAAATAGCAACGCCACCGTTGGTGACTGCGGTGCTATCGCTGTTGGCCCACGCATTGTGTCTCGCAACGGCACTTCCATTGGCAATCGCCGTTCCATAGTTGGATGCTGCGATCGTGTTGGAATTAGCGACAGAGCCCCAACCACGAGCGTCGGAGCGACCGTTGGCGATGGCTACGCCACCATGACTGGCTGCGATTGCATTGCCGGTTGCGTAGCCACCGCGAGTTCCATTGCCGATCATCGTCGCTTGCGCAAAGCCTCCACCGGAAGCTGCCGCGGTAGCGTTAATATTGGTATTGCCGGTTCCATAGGCTCTTGCTGATGCAACGCCGCCTGTCGAGTAACTGGATGCGGTGACTTGCGCCGAGGCGATCGAATGCTGAGCGAGAATCAGAAGAAATACAAAGGACAGGCTGGTCAGTTTTCGTTTCATGATTGAGTTCCCCTGGGTAGGCGTCTTGCGTTGAGAAAGTTCCCGGCACGTACTACCCAGCGAGTAAAGTTGGTTGCAGGGGACAATCGCCTCGGAATTTCTCTGAATCTCAGAGGAACGTTCAAGGACCGGCGATTGAACCTCCAGCTTGGCGTGCCGCGTTTTTGTCTTCAGCCCGGAGGGCGCCACATCTTTGCCGGTGGTGTCAACCACCGGTTGTTGGCCATAAGAGTCTTTGAGCCCAGAGGGCGATACATTTTAGGCGGCGAGGGTCGATTGAAGTGCAGCACTCGGTCTTGGCGTTATCCTAGAGCTTCTGTAGATTGTTTCATGATGTTCCTGGGTCCATCGCAAAACTCTTATTGCAGGCCGCTGCGTCAAACTAAGCAGTCCCATGTGTCGCCCTCCGGGCTAAATACCATTCGCCGCTTTGTTCCGGTGGTTGACACCACCGGCTAATATGTACCGCCCTCCGGGCTTAAAACCAAGAGCTAACTGGCAACTAGCAAACGCCAATGAGCTACTCAGGAGGTCATTTTTTTGCCAATGCCCAGTCAAAATGGTAGATTGTTTTCGTAGGCTGGAGGGCGATACATTACTTTGAAAACGCTAGGAGCGCCATCACAGTCACGGTCAGGAGTTCAATTAAGTTATGGCGGCTTATCAACAACTTATTTATCACATCGTCTTCAGCACCAAAGATCGACGCCCACTACTAAGAGATGATCAACTGCGAGAGCATGTTTGGGCCTACATGGCGGGCGTTGCGAGCAATTTGCAAGGCCATGCGTTGAGGATTGGCGGATACATTGATCACGCGCACTTGCTACTTCGCATCCCTTCCAAAATTGCCGTTGCCGATTTTGTCAGGCAACTCAAAGCCAATACGAGCAAGCATATCAACGAAGAAAAAGACTCGCTCCTAAAATTCCATTGGCAAGATGGCTATGGGGCTTTCACAGTGAGTCGAAGTAAAGTAGATGCTGTAGTGGCCTACATCGATCGTCAAATGGAACACCATCGTGTGCGAACGTTCCAAGAAGAGTTTCTTAAGATGCTTGAGGATCATGAAGTTGAGTATGATCCAAAGTATCTTTGGGAGTAAGCAGGACTCCTCGCCATACAGTGCATTTTTCTTGTGGCAAGATCATGATTGTCCTGATTTCGTTTTTAGCCCGGAGGGCGGCACATCTTAGCCGGTGGTGTCAACCACCGGTTGCTGGTGTGTGAGTTCTGAAGCCCGGAGGGCGATACATCTTGGGTCAGACGGCATGAGTGCGATGCGGGGCTTTCTTGCTGAGTGATTTTATTGCGGCGGTACATTGAGTCATGAAGATGCGTGCTGAGTCCAACAATAAGCATCCTTGTGTCGCCCTCCGGGCTAAAACAATGCACGGCCTTTGCTCCGGTGGTTGACACCACCGGCAAAGATGTGGCGCCCTCCGGGCTGAAGATCCGATCCACGAACAACTCACTTCACCTCAAGCAGCTCTGCTGAGCCGGTATCGACGGGCCAGTCTTCGACTATGCGGCGAACGACGCCGGATTGCACTAAGGCTTCAACATCCTCGCGAGTCGGCCAAGTGGAGAAGCCGTAGTTGCCGGGCGAACGATACCTGTCGATCTCGGACCACTGTACAAGAATGTGAGTGAACCCAGCCGACTTGAGCCACGAGCGTTGTTCTTCGCCCGAACGATTTCGTAGCTCGTCTTCACCAATGGGCGTATTAAAACAGGTTGCATACTGTAGAGCTCGTTCGAAGCGATAGGCTTGAGCTTGCCCAAGCAATAGCAATCGAGCCTCGGGCGGTAGGTTGCTGTTGATCCAACCAATCGTCAGAGGCATACGCCCAGGTAACTCCTTCGTGCCAATGTCATTGCGTAACGCTGAGTAGGCAACGAACCAGCGGCTATCGCATTGCAAGTTGCTCAAACTGATCAAGCCACCATAGATCGTGCTGATGAGCACACAACCCGCCGCGAATGACTGGAGCCGATTGACCTGTAACCAGTGAACCATCACGCCAGCGATCACCGCCATCAAAGGCAAGGCGGGTAGCCAAAAGCGATCGATACGATGCGTTAGGAAGAACCAGACCAAAAAGATCCAGGCGCCAACTAGCATCGAAAGGAACGATGGATGGAAGGTCCAATCTCGCAATTGCTGATTCAACGTATTGCGAGTCCCATTGCGACTTCGACGTAAGGCAATTGGAATCGAAACAAATCCAGCCAACACCAGTGGCATCAGCGTGACAGGAAGAAAATCGTTACGAACAACAATCTGCGATATGGAGTTTGAAAGCGCACTCCAGCCGTACTTCGAACCGTTGTTGGAAACGGGAACTTGGTGAGCTTTGTTCCACCGCTGCACTTGCTCGGCGGTTAAGTTGCCTGAACCCATTGCCTGACTAGCGAGAGGGTAAACGGGGTTGCCCGTTGCTACAAGATTCTTTAAGTACCACGGAAATACCGTGATCAACAAAGCAGCGATGCTAAGAGCTAGCGGTTGAATCGCTGGCCGATTGAGCCACAGCTTCTTGCCAATCACGATGACGATCAGCAAGCAAGGCAACACAGCGAAAATCAGCCCTGGATACTTACAAGCCGCCGCGCTTCCGGCAAAGAACAAGGCCAACGGGGATAGTTGATACAACCAAGCGACGAGATCGGCTTGCGCGCGACGCTTGGCTAGCTCGGTCAGACAAATCACGCTGGCCATAAGATACGCACCGAGCGCCAAGTCGATTAAGCCGCAACCGGCAACATGCAAATTTCCTGGAGCCGATAAGAGTAGAGCTGCCGCTGCCCATCCAGCTGTCGTACCAAAGTGCCGCGCCACGAATCCACCGACTAGCAATGCGGCTAGAAGCGAATAACTTCCAGTAATCTTCTTGCCTGCGATTCCTCCCAACCACCATCCATCATCGCCGCCAACTAGAACCATCATCGCCAACGAGTGCATCTCGGCACCCAGCGGCATATTCAAGTAAACATTGTGCGGTACAAACGCGATTTTTCCGGCTTGATAGAACTCCTTCGGTCCTTGCAGGTGATACTCGACAACATCAAATTCGAACGCCGGCATCAGTGAACTAAGAACATAGGCGACTGCAAGCGCAACAGCGCTGACTGGAACCAATCGCCATAACCAGTTTGCCACCTGTCCGTTCTGAAAATCGGAAACACTCTCCTTGGGCAACTCATCTGAATCGGCCACCGAACGCGAAAGTCTAGTCCTGAGCCAAGCGCTGAACAAAGCGAGCAACCCGACGACAACCAAGAGCGTTACGCGGGAGAGAGCACCGAACAAGCCAATCAGTAACGTCGCTGTAGATAATAGGCTTAGCCCGGCAAGACAGCTCAGCGCTAGGCTTTCGGCTGTTCCTATGTGTTTGCTCAGCTTGCCCAGAAGTGGTCGGCCAATCCAGCTCGCTACGCCGAGCCAGGCAGCAGCTAAACCGAGCGGCAAAAGTCGATCAAACACCGTGAAGCTTGAACCTGTATCACCTGCATCGGTCGTAGCGCCCAAGAGCATGTCCGGTAGCATCAGCCAAACGAATACATCCAGCCTTCGAAATCCGGGGTAGATCTCTTGAAACAGGAAGTAACCGGCGTACAAACCCACAATGGCTGCAACCGCCAAGACCAGCAGCTTGGGTGCCCCCTGATTGCGCTTTGCCCAATTTCCTGGCACTTGGATGGAACTTGAGGGGGGATTGTTCATTAGAAGCAGCTATTTTTGGCGGAACTAGGGCGCATTGTCAGAGCAGTGGTGCTGTATTGATTGGAGCCAAAATTATACTGTGGACTCCAACAAGTTGTTCCATCGCCTCAGTTTTCCATCGGCAACCTGAATGCGAATGACGATTAGGAGTGAGCCTGCCTAAGGTTCGGCTCCGAGAGTGGAAAAATCAAAACAACCAAGAATTGCAGCAGAGTGAATCATTATGGCTATGGATGGAATTTACACTCCTAATATTACTCCCATCGATGCACAGGGCCGAGTCGATGAGGATAAACTGTGCGCGTACGTCGATTGGCTGATCGAGCGTGGAGTGCATGGACTTTACCCCAACGGATCGACGGGCGAGTTCACGCGGTTTACAGCCCAAGAACGTCGTCGCATCATCGAAGTCTTGACGCAGCACGTCGGTGATCGCGTTCCGATTCTAGCAGGTGCTGCTGAAGCCAACGTCCGCGAGACGATTGACGCCTGCAACACCTATGGGGCTTTGGGTTGTCGCGCCGTGGCTATTGTGGCTCCGTTCTATTACAAGCTGGGTCAAGAAGCCGTCTACCAATACTTCAAAGAGATCGCCGATCACGTCTCGGTGGATGTCACCTTGTACAACATTCCACTGTTCGCTTCGCCGATCGAAGTCAGTACCGTCCGAAGACTGGCCCTGGATTGCCCGCGAGTTGTGGGGATCAAGGACAGCAGCGGTGACATTCCTCACATGATGCGAATGATTGCCGCCGTCAGGCCTCAGCGTCCCGAGTTTTCATTCCTCACCGGTTGGGACGCAGCCCTTGCGCCGATGTTGATGATTGGATGCAACGGCGGTACCAATGCGACCAGCGGCGTAGTCCCAGAATTGACGCGAGCGATCTACGAGGCATGTACGCGCGGACAATGGGATCGCGCGATGCAGTTGCAATATCGCTTGCTTCCACTCTTCGACGCAATGATCAGCCAACCCGAATTCCCCGAAGGCTTTCGACGCGGCGCGCTCACTCGCGGTTGGGATCTAGGCCGCAGTCGACAACCTCTTTCACCAGAACAGATTGCCACCGCTCAGAAGACTCAAGAGCAACTGGCTCAGATACTCAGCGAGCTCAGCGAATGGCTTCCTGACATTCAGCCGTCGAGCTCCAATCAAGCCAGTGGAACTCAGGCCAGCGATGAGTTCATTGAGAAGATTGTCCGCGAAGTCATGCAACAACTTCGACAGTAGCAGTGATCGAGCAGGAAAATTGTTTAACGGCAAGCCGCAGGCGACTGTTCTTCCTTTCCTTGCTGAGTCACAGATTTTATAGAAGCGATGGAGCAATACGAACAGTCGCCTGCGGCTCGCCGTTAAACGAAGTACTCGACTCAAGCCTGCGGCAGCGTTGCTCGCAACTTCTCCAGTTCGACGATTCGCTTTCGGTGAAAGTCGATCTCTCGATCGATGGCTTCGATATTGCGCTGATCCAAGGGCGAGGCCATGGGAAGTTGCGGATCTTCGGTCTTGCTGATTCTTGAAAGTAGCGGAATGACCAACGACAGCGCCGTGGCAATGATAGACATTACGATCAACAGCCGAAGAAGGTCATCTTCTTTCGCAAATTCGAAGATCAGCAAGAAAACTAAAGTGGCTACACCGTAGATAACCTGCATCGCGATGAAGAAGACCCACTTGAATTTTCCCGTCAGTGGAACCACCGAAAGCAGGCACACGTGTACGGTAGCCACGGCAAATGCGGCCAGGCTGGCGGAGAGTTGCCAATAAAACTCGCCGTTGAAATCAGTCCACATACCCACGAAGAGCAACAACGTCGAGACCGCCGTCAAAGTGAACCCTGAGTAAGGCAATACATTCCAGCCTTTGGGCGTCCTGGCGATCTCACAAGCCATAATGCACAAGCTGGCACCAGCGATGAGCGTTGTGGAGAGGATAATACGGATCTCGAACCATCCCCACGAGTTAGCCAACACAAAGAAGATCGCCAAGAGGGCTCCTATGGCTACCGAGCCCACCAAACTGTAAAGCGTGAATCGTCGCAGCGAAGACTTACTAACCATGGTGCGTATCCGAGTACTTTTTTCCTGAACTAAGCTGAGAATCGGCGAATTCTGATAGATGCCGAAAGCGGCGAGACTTTACGGCGGATTTAGGTTCGTTTTATTTCTTTGGCGATAATCGTTTAACGACTGTTCCTCTGTTACCTAATCCAGAACGCCACGGAGTGGCGTGGCACACTTTCCGGGTAGGTCAACTCCTGCCGGGTTTGACCGCGATTGACTTCACTGAAAAGCAATCGTTGAAATCCGATGCAATTCTTCGGTAACTAGGATTAGCCTCGGCCTGCTTGCGAATTGGATAGTCCACGCTGGTTCTTTCCGGCAGATAAGAACCTACCAAGACAGCGGACGGCACATGGAATGTGCCTGCTACTATTTGCCGATCCAAGCCTTCACGTAATCATCGGGCTTGCCAAACGATGCGGTCATCGCTTCGGTAAATCCCTTACCTTCGCGGAGCTTTGTCACTAACGTGTTGAAGCGAGCTCGATTGTTGCGAGCCATCATGACGTTGGTGATCGCCATGCCAACTACTCCGCCAGCCTCCTCGTCCAATTCGCCCTTCAAAAGAGCATTCGCGTTAGGCACGCGCTGAGCGGCTTGCTCCATCGATTGGACCCACAACTTGACGCGTTGATCGTCTTTCTTGTGAGTATTGATCACCATGTTGCGACCAACGCCTTCAGCAAACCAAGCTGGCACTTCGGCATGACTACCGACATAGGCCGATGTAACCACCTGCAGAGCCACCGACGCCATCGGAGCCTCAGTGGTCTTTTCACCCGAGAGTACGCAGTAAACATCCAGAGGATCGGCGTACCAGTGCCCCATCCACTGCCGTGGCAGTTCGCGTTTCTCAGTCATCTTGCCGAACTCGCTATAGTCGTAGCGACTCTTAAGCACGAACACTGCGATCCCGCCGCGAACCAGAGGCTGATTGGCTGGTGCTGAAAACTGCTTCTTCACCGCCGCAATTGCTTTGTCCAATTCATCGCGGATTTCGTCGATGCGCAGCTGAGGCACATTGCCCATTACGAACAGCTCGTCTGACTTTGCCATCGAAGGTTCGTCATTGGGAAGCACGCGCTTCCATTTCTCAAGAGCTCGTTCACTGCGTCGTTCAAGCAACTCAGAGTGTTTAGCGCTATTGGCCCACGCGGTGTTGATTACCGTGTTGATATTGGCATCCGCGCGAGGTCCGTCAAAGGTGGCCTTTTCGCGAATCCAAGTGGCGATCTTTTCAATCTGTTCGTCGCTTAGTGGTGGACGACCGCCGGCGGGCATGCGCTGTCCCGATAGCCCTTTGATCTTTTTGATGATCAGGCTATCGACGTCTTTGGGCGGAAGGATCACCGCGCCGCTATCGCCACCGCGCAAGAACTGATTGAAGGTATCCATGCGGAAGCCTCCCGAAGCTTGTTGACCACCAATGTGGCAACCGTTGCAATTGTCGCGAAGGATCGGCGCGATGTCACGAGCAAAGCTCACAGTCTCTTTGCCACTCGACGCAACGACTTTAGCGGGACCTCCCGCGTCGGGTGCGGGCGTAGCCTTAGTCAGCTCTCCCAACGCGACTTTGGGATCGGGACCATCAAACTTGGCGCCTTCATCGATCCATCTCTTAAGCGTCGACAAATGCGCATCGGTAACTTTCGTTCCGTTTGGTGGCATCTCACCGCCTTCAATAACTTCGATCACGCGACTGCCTGTCGACGAACCCGGAAAGACAACCTTGCCAGCTCGTGGACCTTGCATCAACACTTCGTAGCTGCTCATCGAGAATCGGCCGCGCATTCCGGTGACATGGCAACCTCCGCAATTGCTAACAAGAATCGGAGCCACATCATCCTTGAAGCTCACGGGCTTCTCTCCGGGCTTGGAATCTTTGCCCTTGCCGATAAAGTCATCCCAGCTCTTCAGCGGGTCGAGTTCGACACCTTCTAACTCCAGCAGCGCGTGAGCTCGGACCAATTTCTGATAGATGGGCTCGGCCGTGCGTTGCAGGGCTGGGCTGGAGCGATCCTCGAGGACTTTGGCCAAGTCTTTGTGGATCTCGTTGATCAGCTTGGCGGCCTCGACCATCTTTTGACCGTTGTACAGCTTGCCAGCTTCGCGAGTCTTTTCGCTGAGCTCGTTGAGCTTAGCCCGCTGCTGGGGAGTCATCGCCAGGAGCGGCACGACTAACAAGGCAAAAAACAGCGAGGCGATGGCAACGGTCCAATTTCGATTCATACGCTTTCAGCCTCGCCATCGATTGCAAAGATGGCGATCACGAGAAAAGTTCTGGCAAGTTCGTTGGTGGTTCGTTCCTAACCCGAAGCGTTAGCGAGGGATATTTCGTGCTCGTGCTCAGTCGAAGACGGTGCTCGTGCTCGGATCCGGTCGTTCGATTTCGAGCACGAGCACGAGCACGAGCACGAGCACGAGCACGAGCACGAGCACGAGCACGA
>CAUJKA010000270.1 GCA_963204965.1 Planctomycetota bacterium
CGAGTACACTTTGTGCCGCGACGGTGAAGCTCTAGCTACGTTTGATAAAGTGGCTCGCAGTGAAGGTATTCTGCCAGCGCTCGAATCATCACATGCGGTTGCCAAGGCTATGGAAATTGCCGCTGGCCTGCCTCAAGACAAAGTCGTGCTGGTCTGTTTGAGCGGACGAGGCGAAAAGGATGCGGCTGAAATAGCCAGATTAACCGGACGCGATTACTAGAAAACAACCAACATGTCAGCAATTGATGATCGTTTCGCGCAGCTTCGTCGCGAGGGCAAGAAAGCATTTCTACCGTTCGTCACCGCCGGTGATCCGAATTTGGATGTGACCGCGCAGTTGATTCTCGAACTACAAAAAGTCGGTAGCGCAATGGTTGAAGTAGGAATCCCCTACAGCGATCCAATCGCCGATGGGCCCGTCATTCAAGAGTCCTATACGCGAGCTCTCGACAAAGGCGTTAAGCTGGCGGGCATCATGCAGATGGCTTCCGGTCTGAAGGCTCAGCTTTCGATGCCGCTGCTTTCGATGGTTAGCTACTCGATTATTCAACGCGTGGGTGCTGAAAAGTTTCTCAGCGATTCGATTCAAGCTGGCTTCTCAGGTTCGATCGTTCCGGATCTTTTGGTCGAGGAAGCGGATACTCTTCGGTCGCATTGCCGCGCACGTGATTACAGCTTGATTCATCTGGTGACCCCAACGACGCCGCAAGATCGCATGTTGCGTATCGCGGAAAGTTCGAGCGGCTTTATCTACTTTGTTTCGGTTACTGGTATCACTGGGGAACGAAGCGAACTGCCCAAGGATTTGGTCAGCAAAGTTACTTGGCTTCGCGAGCGAACAACGTTGCCGATTTGCATTGGCTTTGGAATCAGCAAGGTCGAGCACGTGAAGTTGCTTGCTCCTGTCGCAGACGGTTTGATTGTCGGATCAGCCATCGTCCGCAAGTTAGCCGAGCACGCCAATCCGAAGGATGGCATCGCTGCGGTTTCAGTTTTGGCCGAGCAGTTGATTGAAGCGATGAACGGCTAATTCTCAGAATTTGGATGCCGATGAATCGATTACGAGCACTGGTGCTGCTACAGGAATGTACAGGCGACGATATCTGGTCGCTTGAGCACTGTAGGCTGCGTCAAATTCCCGAAGAATGGATCGAGGAGCTGTCCGACTGCTTTGAATCCGGGTTTGAACACGACCTTCAAACCATCTACGTTGGCGAGAGAATTACCAACCAGTATCGCGGGATTCGCGATGTTGATCTTGCGCAGAAGCTTGGACGACAACTTGGCTTGCCCGTCGATCAAATTGCTTCACAATCCGCCTCCCGCCGCTCGCTCGTCACCGCCCTCCAAGACGCTGCAGAAGAGATGTAGAGCGTGTATGTTCCCATCTATGTGATGGTAACTGCCAAGCATGAGGACAATATTCAGACTGCTGCGCTGGTTCATGCTTACCTAATTGAAACGCCTGCCAAAGCGATACAATCATTTATTCGTCGTTAGTGTACTGTTTCGAGTTGAGTTATGGAACGGCGCGTCGATCGATCCCTGATGATCGGCGCTGCCCGCGAACTCGGATAAATGAGAATAGCAGTAATTTGAAGTAGAGACGACGTGAGCTTCTCTCATGCGACGTTACAAACAGCACTGGATTAAGTAATTGGCTTGCGGCCGCAGCAGACGTAGTAGGCGCCGGATTCGAAGATGGCGATGTCCTCTAACTTGTTTTCGAAATAGGCGTGGTACCATCGCGGGTTCTTCGTTACGACCAGTAGAGCTCCACCAGGGTTGAGATATTGGATGCTCACATCGACGAAGTGCTGAGATATCGTGTCGTCACCATAGTAAGGCGGATTGGCTAAGGCGACATCGACCGCGCGCGGCAAATCAAGTTGCCCGTCAGCATTCAAGTGAGTTCGAATGTTGGTCAATCCGTTCAGTTCAGCCGAGCGATTGACGCAATCGATAGCACGAGCACAGGAATCAACGGAATGCACAATGCCACTGGTTTGATAGGCAACGGCAAGCGAAATGGTTCCCACTCCACATCCCATATCCAGGACGTGGTCTTCGGGGCCAATCTCCGCTGACTCGATGAGTTGCCTCGCACCGCCGTCCACTCGTCGGTGAGCGAAAACGCCGGGGCGACTGATGGCTTTAATCAATCGATCACCATCCCGATAAACGAACTCGGCTTCGAATCGCTTCAGCTTCTTAAGCGGCTCGGTCTTCTTTGCCCAATAAACGCAACCTTTGTCGGAACGGTCGCAGCTCACCTTCTCGAACATCGTCTGCATCTGCTCATGGACCCACTTGTCGCCGGGATGGTCCACCGACATAGCCAAGTAACCACCGATGCTCAATCGCTGATGGGCTTGCTGCATAAGGTCGCGAGTGAGTTCTGATTCGCCCTTCTTCAGCACGGGCATCGCTACTAGATCAAGCTCCCCTTCGGGCAAGTCTGCCGCACAGACAATGTTCACAGCGCTATCGACAGCCTGTGAGGCCACCGCGGCAGCGTAGAGGTCGATATAGAATGCCGAAACTTGTTGGAAGCCTCGCCGCACGAGTTCGTCGGCCACCTGAGCTCGTCCCTGAGAGACAACCAGGGCAATCTTGCCTGTGAGCTCGGGGAGCTTTTCGATCATCAGGCGTTCAGAGATTAGCGGTGCAATGCTTTCCATGGATTCGAACTTTATCAGGGAGTCCCGCTAAGGTTGTCTAAGTCTTTGAGGGCGTTGAGAAAGCCTAGGGTTGGTTACGAAGGACAATCTTCAACGACTGCTAAACGGCTTATGGGACGGCTTTACAGCGATGGTTTAGGAGGGGCGATAGGAGCTTCGAAGCTGCGAACGCCTTTGATCTTCAGCTTCCTCGCAAAGATCGCTTGTCCATCGCTGACATACAACGTATCTCGCAAGGCTCGTCCGATTGTCATGCTAGTAATGGAAGCTCGCGATGGCTTGGAGAGGATGACATGAACGCGGCCAAGTTGATCTAGGACCTGGACTCCCATCGTGGTTGCCACGTACAGTCGTCCCTGGTCGTCCATCGACATGGCGGCTGCACCGCTGGATGAATCCATGTAGGGCATGTGAAGGTAGCCATAGCGTTGGCGATGAGCCAAGGTGTAGTCATCAGCGATCTGCATGTGCAGCGTTGCAGGCTGGTTCTGCAAAGCGACGTGCATAAACGCGTGGTCTGGTGTTGGAATCATCGCCACGGGGCGTTCAGGCAATACATGCGATTGCACACCTTGTCCGGTGAACGGATGCCAATGCACGGAATTTTTGATGTCGTCTGTGTAGAACAAACCCTGCGGTAGAGTCACCAAGCGATGGCATCGTTGTTCATTGATAACAACTTCTTCAGCGCCCATGGCATCTAAGCGAACAATTTGTTTGTTATCCTTAACGATGTAGAGTTTTTCGTCGGGACCAAATTGCATCGAGGTGATACGGCCTTGCAGTTCCTTGAACACGCGAACTTTGCCATCGTCGTCGACTCGATAGATTCGACTTGCCCGCGAGTCGCTGAAGAACAATGTCCCTGCTGCGTTGCAAGCGATTGCATCGACCAATTCATGTCCTGAGCTGATCGGTTGCCAGTCGGTTCCTGGAATCACAATATCAACACGCTGTTCGCCTTTGGTGTTCGGCGCGACTTTGATGGGTTCGGGAAAGTCTCGCCACAGCCATCGTAGAGCGTTAGGCATGATGGAAGCTGAGTGCTTCGAGTTATGCCCTCCACCGTCGATCCAACTGTGTTCAACGTCGTAGCCCGCCCATTGTAATGCTGACAACACCTCTTGATTGGCTACCCACCAATCGCCTGCATAGATGTTCAAGTCCGCGCTGCCATCTTGCAAGAAGATCCGTAACGGTTTGGGTTCTGTTTTGCGAATCAGGATAGGGAACTCGTTAGCGCCTCGCAGACCAACGTAAGTGCCGATCGTGCTGAGCACACGACGAAATGCATCGGGGCGTTCCCACGCTGCGTTAAAAGCACAGATGGCTCCCGAACTTGCACCCGCCAAAGCGCGGTGATTAGGATCCGGACTGAGCGTGTATTTGGCAGAGACTTCAGGCAACAACTCTTCGATCAAAAATCTCGCGTAGGTGTCGCCAAGCGAGTCATACTCAAAGCTTCGATTGAATCGTGGCTGAGCGCCCTCTTTGGTACTTGGAACGACACCTGGATTGACAAAGATGCCAATCATGACTGGCATCTCGCCTTTGTGGATCAGGTTGTCGAAGATCTCTGGCATCTTCCATTGCTGAGCTCGACTGAGTCCGTCTTGGACGATCATCACAGCCGCAGGTTTGTCGCTCTTGTACTGAGCTGGCACGTAGATCCAATAATCTCGTTCGGTGCCTGGATAGATTTTGCTCTTGAGCTGGAACGGGCCCTCGACTTTGCCTTCGGGCACGTCTGGGCCACGCGTGGCTTCGGGCGGTGGTGGATAGTCACGTTCTTGCGAGAAGGCTGGGCTAACAACCAACCATCCGAGGAGCAGGCCAAATAGCTGGAATCGAAGTAATAGACCGGGAAAACGCATGCCAAGCCAATGCAGTGGTGAATTGCCAGAATTGTCCAAGCCCTCGTGGGCTCTTCAAAAGCGAATTCTAAACCAAAGGCTGTTCATGGATAAGTCTCGGCGAGCCAGAACCGGCAAAGAACCGAGAATCAACGAAAAAACCTCGGCTCCTGAGCGGAGTCGAGGTTTGGAAGTGCGTGAAACCGGGCTTCGAGGCCTAGAATACGTCGGTCAAGAAATGGTGACCTGAGTGGTATCGGCGCTCACTTGGATACTCGTTGTGCCACTGGCGGTTGTACACAGGAATTTGCATTTCGGCTGGGTAGCGATAGTACATGCTGTCGCTGCTGCGGTAGTATTCGCTGCCGTAGAAGTTCTGTGGATAGAAGACATAAGGATAGTGGTAGAATCGCGAGCAATCGCGATTTCCAGTCGCTGGCCACATTGGTCCATAGCCCATTGGCTTAGGGCCATTTGGATTGCCATAGCTGCTACCCGAGTAGCATTGCTGGTAGGCAGCAAGCTCTGCACGTGTTTCGGCAGAAGCTGTTTGCACATTCGATGTACGAGAACGATCTTGAGCCTGGGCCGCTGCGCTGGTCACAGCAACGGCAATACAGCAGACTGCCAAAGTACGAAACATGTTAAAACCCCCTGGGACTTTTTTGCTTGCTTTAGTTCAGCTCAGGTGTGCGGTGAACCCTTCACGGTTTTGCATCGGCATCCGTCATTAACGGAGTTGAAGGAAATACCACTACATTCAGCATGATAGGAAACCGACCGAAAGCTGCGCAAAGTTTACTGCCTGTACTCGTCAAAAAGCCACGTCCGCAGACAATGAACGGCATGCAGAGTTCTGGCGATTGGCTCGGGCCGAATCTCAAGAGAATTCTTAAAGACTCAAGCTACGTAGAGGAATGATTGGTGAAGATCTTATTGACCAACGATGACGGTGTTTACGCACCTGGATTGGCTGCATTGGGAGACGAGCTGAAGTCTTTAGGGCAAATCTCGACAATAGCGCCAGCAACTGAACAAAGTGGCGTCGGTCACTCCATCACCTTTCTGGAACCGCTCGTTTGCAAGAAGATCTTCGACGGTGAGCGACTGCGAGCAATTGCCGTGGAAGGCAGCCCGGCGGATTGTGTGAAGCTGGGAGTTTCCGTTCTGCTGAACTGGGAAGTAGACGCAGTGGTGAGTGGTATCAATGGAGGATTGAACGCAGGCATCAATGTGTTGTACTCAGGGACAGTCGCTGCTGCGATTGAAGGGGCCTTCTTTAGACTCAATAGCTTTGCCGTTTCACTGGAGTACGATCCGCACGCCGACTTCGCCACAGCGGCTAGGATCGCAGTGCCAATCATCGAGCAGATACTGAAGCAGAACTTCGAGCCATCCCTGTACAACATTAACGTACCTACAGCAGCGGTGGACCTGTACAAGTCCGGTGGAACTCCACAACTGAAGATTGTTCCAATGGGTGTTGAACGCTATGGCGAACACTTCATTTGTCGGCAAGATCCCAAGGGACGGGACTATTATTGGGCCACCAATGATCCGCCACCATTGAGAACAGAGCACGACACCGACCTAACCGCATTGGCAGATGGGCACGTCACAGTGACACCGCTGAAATTCGACCTGACCCATGCGGGACTACTTGAAGCGATGTACCGCTGGGGATTGAAGGTCAATCGTCACTAAATTGGTGTTTCTACGAGGTTCCGGTCTCAGAGAATTCTCACTAAACACATGAGCTTTTTGGACAAATCGATGCAGTTTGGATTCCCAGTAATTAAACTTTCTTGGGTTTTGGAGAGTGGCTGTCCAAGTGAGAATAATTCCGCTATTCTAGTGGCTCTAGTCAGTAAAACTGCAAGCTGGAATCACGTGGGTTTGCCCCAACTCAGAAACTGTTCCCCGTCCCACATGAATATTTTCAAGATTTTTTCACTCCTGTTAGCTTCTAAGAATGGCGTAGGATCTCACTCAAAAACCGTCTTAGTTTAAACGGATTTCGATCGAGAAATCAGCCAACAATTTCTGAGCGAGCAGAGTTGCATGTGATCAGCAAACCGAGTGTGTCCCAAACCTCACTCGGATGAATTTTAGTGTTGTCATCTCGGTAGTTGCAAATCACTTTTCGCTTCGTGAACAGTGGCTAGTTTATTGCTAGCACCTGCATGAAAGATCGTGCGCGTAGTGAAACTCTTCCGGGGGTGTAGTGAACGAAACCAAGTGTTCACTACACTGCGTGACGCACTAGTTCTACGGCGGTCAGACTGAAAATTTTTCTTCACTACAGCTTCACTACAACTAGTGAGTATATCCATCATGGCTACAGATCTGAGAACTGATGATTCCCACAATGTCTCCTATCCCCAATCCCCTGATACTCGGGGAAGTGCAAGAATCTACCACTTACGTAAACCCTACTATCTGGGAAGCCACGACTCCCCTCTATCCTACGTGATGTTTGGGATTTGGAAGCATTACCTAACAACCCAAGGTGCACCACCGGCAACAGCGACAATCCGCGAGCAAGCTGAGTCGGTTCTTGGCGTCCAACCGGACGCAAAAAAGCCGTGGAAGCAGAGATTGATAATGGGGGCCGCTCTCACCTTAACCTTGGTAATTGGTGCACTAGCGGGCGCGAATTTTCGCTCAACTCAAGATTCCAATCATGTCGATGGCATAGCCCTGTCAGCGAATGAGATCGGATTCATTCGCGGCGTCAGGAAAGCTGAAGCGTCTTGGGCTGAAAAGATGGCCAATCGTACATACGATCCGGAGACTGCAGTGGCGTTGATGAAGGGAACGGTGAGCAGGGATGAGGTTCTTAAACGGATTCGAGGTCACTAGAACACTGCTAATTGCTGTAGTAGCGTCGACCGGCTTTTTAATAGCAATTGGAACGGGACTACTCGCTAGTGGAACACCTCTTACGATAAAGCATTTCGAAATCAGGTATCCAGATTTGACAACGCTCAACTCTGGATGTAGCCAAGATGACCAGGGGCCATGCTCTGTTGAGGCTGGCGAACTAGCAGTTGCATTGGAGGCTTTAGAGCAGGCTAAGGCTGCCGCAGAACAAGCGTATGAAGCATGGGTGAATTGCCTCGACGCAAATGGTGGTGGCCCAACGCCTAACCCATCTATTCCAGCAAAGACATTTTCGATTCTTGAACCGACAAGATAAAGATCTAAAAGGAAAAATCGAGGTGGTGGCGGCCTGGAGCAACGGGGCAAATGTTCTTCTGTCTTCTGCCACCTCGATCCTTTTTTTCTAGATCAACTCAGACCGAGAGTGATCTGTTTCGCTAGCACTGACTCAATTGCTATTGAGTTTGCTCAGTGGTACATGCTGCTCATGGTAGTTGCTATCAATCGGTTGTACTGACTGATCAACTGATCAACTGATCAAACGATGTCTAATCTTCGCGCGACTAGCCATGCTGAAAACACAATCAGCATTTGCCCTGGTCCATAGGTCATCCAAACAAGCTCGCTGCGAAATGGATAGCTTCCGCGGAACATGCCAACCGCCAAAAGCAAATCGCTGAGCAGAAACAAGGCTGCGCCGATTGCTAGCGGCCAAGTGTGCCGTCGATATACGGCTAGCGCTGTTGCAAGGCCAGCAGTACCAGAGAGCAGCAGTGTGTATCCCAAGGCTGGCCACACTATCTCTCGAGCTTTCTCGCCGTGGTACACAATGAAGTACCAGCTTAGCAGTCCGACGAACTGCCAGACGGTGATCGCAAACCAGATGGGCTTGCCTCGAATGGGTTCGCAGCGACGCAACTCTCCGACGATAGCCCCGATGTAACAAAGGTGCCCCAAGCCAAACGCAACGATTGCAGCCAACGTTCCTTGTGATGTGATGGCACCTAACAAATCGGCGTTGAAGAAGTCGCCTAGCGTTCCCAAGATCATCCCGACGCAAATCCACCTCGCGTACCTCTTGCTCGATGTGTCAACTTGAAATCGAGCCAACATCGAAAGCACTACCAGTGCGATCGAGGAAGCCATCTTCCCCCAGGTTCCTGACAACGGCAACAACATGGATGGCAGTAACTTAGACGGCCACAATCCAATCAGTAGAAAGGTTGCCCACGCTAGTAAGAGAATAGAGCGAGGCAAGTTCGCGCGGACCGACTGTAGTACCAAGTAATTTTCCTTCAGTCTTTTCTCAGTTGACGCGAATACTCAAGTGAGTGCAAACGAGCTTAAACGAATACACTCGACTAACTATAGAGTCACGTTGATCTAGTAGTCCGCCCAGCAAATACTTGCCAAATCAGGACGCCAACCAAGATCGCTCCTCCGAACAAAGCCACAGTGATCGCGCGACCCCATGGTTGTGCAATGGTCACGCCACCAAGTTCAATGTTTGCATTGCCGTGTTCGATATTTCGTACAATTCCAATGTTCAACTTGTTGCCTGAGATGCCTTCGAACCTTAGCGTCGTCTCAACCGATGTGATTGGGCTGCTCTCAGGAACGTTCGCAACCTGTTCAACAGGAGGATCGATCGAAGGCCAGTCTTTGAACTTCTCGCGATCAAAATCTTTCAATGGACCAACGTCTTCGGGAACGGCATAGATCTTCGTGCCATACTTGCCAGAAAAGGAAAACGGTACGCCTGGTTCAATTTGGCTGACCCCGCCAAACCCTAAGACTGGCGCGGCAACTAAGCGAACCTTCTCCAGTGGCTCGGAGGGCTCAAAGCACAGAGTGTGTGAGACTCGTCGGTACCCGGGTGGTATCAAGTCGCAGAAAGAAGGTTTGGCCCAGAGAACTGCCAAGATCAGAGCGACTAGGCAGTTAGCTTTTTGACATCGCGCCCATTGCATCATGAACCTCACGCCGTGAATTGATTTCTATTCCACTAACACGGCTCGGTAGCCGTGTTAGGTGAGTCATGACGCTATTGGCGGAAACTCAGTTCCCGGATCACTGCATGATCTTCAAAATTGCATAATCTTCAAAGTTTGATTGTGCAGTCTTATTCCGACTTCAAGCGGACGTTGCGGAACTGAATGATCATCGGTGGGCCTTGGTGAATCTGAAACGCCAGGATTCCTTCCTTCGCAGCCTTCTCTGCTTGGTTGTCGATAGTCTCAGACATGAGCGTGTCGTTGATGTAGTGGCTGAGCTTGTTGCCCTTAGCTACCACGCGGTACTTGTTCCACTCGTCCTTCTTAACCTTCTTGCCAAGTTCTTCAGCGCTACCGATCGACTCGGTCTTCTTTTCGCCATTTGCTTCCAAGGTCACGCGTTGACCACGCTCTGCGAGAATCCCTCGGCCGCGTTCTTCATAGTTAATGCCCGAATATCTTAGGCTGTAATCGATGTCGGCTTGATAGCCACCGACAATGAACTTCTCTTCGTCGACCAACTTGCTGCGGTACTGAATACCAGAATTGCCACCAGCGTTCTTCTCGTCACCCGCACGAAGTCTGTATTCCAATTCCAACTCGAAGTCGGCCAGTTTGCCGTCAGCCCAAACGAGAAATGTGTTGAACTTGATTGGATCCTCAGCGGTAGTCTTACCTGTAATTGCGCCGTCTTCAACGCTCCACAACTTGGGATTACCCTTCCAGCCTGTAAGGTCCTTTCCGTTGAAGATCTCCTTAAAGCCAGATTGTTGTGCGAAAGTAGTGGAGCTGATGGCTAGTGCAAGACTTAGACCTAGAAGAAGCATTCTCATGAGGCGGGTTCCTTTGATGGGCTCGAAAGTGGAAAGGGTAGGCGGAGGGAATATACCCCCGAAAGCGCCATTTTACGCCGAACTGAAGCGATTTAGTAGGCTGGCTCGACATTCTTCATCAGGTTACACTGCCACAACAAGCATTTACGCATCTTAATATCACTCGGTGAACATTTTGTTGCCGGGAGACGGGGAAACGAAACCTGATGGGCTATCAAAAGTTGATGGCTGTCGCAGCCTTGTTAGCGATGACAATTGCGTCAACCGCTTTGGCCAACGAAAAGCCGAACATCATTTTCATTTTGGCTGATGACCTAGGTTATGGAGATTTGGGTTGTTACGGCCAAAAGCAAATATTGACGCCGCGACTGGACCAGATGGCCGTCGAAGGCATGCGATTTACTCAGTTCTATGCTGGGTGCACCGTTTGCGCGCCAAGTCGCTGCGTGCTGATGACTGGCCAACACACCGGTCGCACTTGGGTGCGTGGCAACGCTGGCGGAGAAAACTCGATCATTCAATCGCTTCGAGCAGAAGATGTTACTGTTGCCGATGTGCTTAAAGGGGCTGGCTACCGGAACGGACTGATTGGAAAGTGGGGACTGGGAGAGGTGGATCAACCAGGCTTTCCTCTGAATAAGGGCTTTGATTACTTCTATGGGTATCTCAGCCAAGTTCACGCGCACAATTACTACCCAGAATTTCTCTATCGCAATGCTGATCGAGTCAAGCTACAGAATGTTGTCGAGCGTCCTAGTGGTCAGGGGCAAGATTTTCTAGGCGGCAGCGCCACTAAGAAAGTCGAGTACTCGCATGACCTCTTCGCTCAGGAAGCTCTTTCCTTTGTGCGCGACAATGCCGAGCGACCTTTCTTTCTGTACCTCGCTCTCACGATTCCGCATGCGAATAACGAAGCAACGCGAATGACGGGTAACGGCGCGGAAGTTCCCTCTTTCGGAATCTATGCTAATCGCGAATGGTCCGATCAAGACAAAGGTCAAGCCGCCATGATCACTCGCATGGACGCAGACATTGGACGATTAGTCGACTTACTTCAGGAGTTAGGTATCGATCAGAACACGTTGATCATGTTCTCAAGCGACAACGGACCGCACAATGAAGCAGGCCACTCACCCAAGAGGTTCCAACCCTCGGGTGAACTCAAAGGGTTGAAGCGATCTTTAACCGAAGGCGGAATACGCGTTCCGATGATCGCGAGATGGCCTGAGAAAATTGCCGCGGGCAGCGTCAGCAACTTTGTAGGTTCCTTCCAGGATGTTCTGCCCACACTGAAAGAGTTGAGTGGATCACCAACCAAAGCGGACACGACAGGAGTGTCTTTCGTCCCAACACTGCTTGGCAAAGGCCAACAGTCGCAACACGAGTATCTATACTGGGAGTTCTACGAACAGGGCTCGCGACAATCGGTGCGTTTCGGAGACTGGACTGCCATCCGTGAACCGATGTTTGACGGTGAGGTCAAGCTGTTTAACTTGAGTAATGATCTCGCTCAATCGAATAACGTTGCCAGCGACAATCCCGAAGTCGTTGCTCGAGCGATTGGCTTTATGGAGGAAGCTCATCAGCCCAACAAGAACTGGACTCCGCGGGGCTCGGCAGCAAAATCGAAATAGCAGCTTCCCAAAACACAAGAACAGACACCTGGGCTCACTTTTACAACTTGCTGGATTCACGCATTGATCTACGCCTATCAACTGAGGAAAGAGTTTTTTTGGGGCGGCCGCAATCTGGTTGCTCTTAACGGCATCTCCTTTGGCGTGTCGGCGGGGGAAGTATTCGGATTGCTCGGCCCCAATGGCGCGGGAAAAACGACCACACTTCGAATTGTGATGGGTTTAGTTGAAGCTGACGAGGGCTACGTCGATATCGGTGGACAGCTAAGTTCGACCTCGGTCAATATTCGTGCACATATTGGAATGGTCTCTACCAACGACGGAGTTTACCCGTGGTTGACCGTGCGTGAGATGTTGCTGTACTTCGCAGATCTGTATGCGATTCCAGTCAAGATAGCGCAGCAGCGACTGAAGATGCTAGCGGACAAACTACAGATCGGGTCAATTCTGAATCAACGCTGTGCAACGCTTAGTACCGGACAGAGACAGCGCGTCATATTAGCTCGCGGCCTAATGCACGATCCACCTGTAATGTTGCTGGATGAA
The DNA here is from genome assembly GCA_963204965.1 of Planctomycetota bacterium. Classification (GTDB taxonomy): domain Bacteria; phylum Planctomycetota; class Planctomycetia; order Pirellulales; family Pirellulaceae; genus Aureliella. Next base: position 12,425 of record CAUJKA010000270.1, read on the forward strand.
CCCACGCGAGGCTTGGATGTCGTCGGTAGTCAAACCGTCTTTGAGTTCATTGAACACCTTCGCGAAATGGGCAAAGCCGTTGTGCTTAGTACGCACAGGCTGGATGAAGCCGAGCGAGTTTGCGATCGCTTTGGTCTGCTGCATCGTGGAAACATAATTTACAACGGTACATTGGCTGAAGTTCGCAAGGCTACTGGACATGAACATTTGACAGAGATGTTCTTGAGCATGATGCGCGGGCAAGAAGATCAGGAAGCGACTGGCCTATGATCTTTCCTCGAATGACACTCGGTCGATTGCTTCGCTTGTGCCTTAAAGAGCTTCGTGAATCGCTGCGCGATCGACGTACGATTGTAACTTTGCTGCTGATGCCTCTGATGGTTTATCCGCTGCTGAGTCTTGTACTCCACCGCATCATTCCAACGGAAACGCCAATCTACGTTGAGAGCACTGTGCGAATTGGAATCGGAAACCAACTTCGCGACAGCGGGATCGAAACGGTTGTCTTGTTGGGATACGGTCTGTTGCAAAGTCCTGCGACGACACCGATCTATATCGAATCTCCTCGCGAAGATCGCACCGCAAATTCCGGCAACGATCGGACCATCACTTCGGCTTTGCCAATTCCTGTATTTGTGCCGCTTGCCGAGTCCGATCGGCAGGCCTTGCGACGCAACACGGTCGATCTAGTGATCGCGAGCCGAATGTCCTCTGACCTAGAAGATGTCAAGCTACCGCCAACGCTGGAAGCAATGCTTTCCCAAATGGTAAAGGACAAAGGGCTACCAGGTAGTCTTAATGTTGATATCGCACAACTTGCGAAGACGCTCGGACGTTATGAGATCGCGTACCGCCACGGTGATCCGCAAAGTGAGCGAGCTCTCATGCTCGTCGAACTAGCCTTCACTGCCGTCAACGCGATGACCGATGCCAAGCAGAAACGAGCCGAGCTAGATGTTCCGTACTCGCTACACGGAACGCCCGTTGCTATTCGACACGGTCATATGGACCTGCTAGCTACGATGATTCCTCTGGTTTTGGTGTTGATGACGATGGCTGGAGCCGTTTATCCCGCGATCGATCTGACGGCGGGCGAACGGGAACGTGGCACTATGGAAGCTCTAGTGGTGTCACCGACATCCTCTGTTTGGATTTTGTTTTCGAAATACACG
>CAUJKA010000271.1 GCA_963204965.1 Planctomycetota bacterium
TTGGAAGGCAGCGAGTGCTCCTTGAGCTTGGCTTGGATGAACTGATCGATCACCTGCGACTGGTTGGGCGATGTATTCGAAGCTACAACTTCTGAGCTATTGGGAGCCGGCCTGTCTTGAAGCGGCTGTAGCGACCAGAACTTCAGCTCGTCAGCAGTCGGTGGTCCACTACGAAGCTCTGGGCCCGAGCTTAACTTGACTTGATCGGGCCAATACGCGCCGGCTGCTATCCACCGATTGATTGCGTCTAGCGTGACGACATCGAGCGGCTTGTCGGGCGGCATCTTGACATCATGCTTCCAGTCGAGAACCTGGGCTAGAAGACTTGCCGCAGCATCGCTTCGATCAATTGCGGCACCTGAATCTCCACCTTTCAGAAGATGGCTCAGAGTATCCAGCCGCAAGCCCGATTCTGACTTCGAAGGTCCATGGCACTTAATACATCGCTGCACCAGTACTGGACGAACATGGTTTTCGAACAGACTTTCCTGGTCTGAGGCCTGTTTTGCAATTGCGGAGCTTGACGCCAAAAGCGTCGATAGCACAGCTAGCAGAATGGTGCACATCCATCGCATGCGAATTCGACTCGTGGGAACTGAGTGGGGTTGTAGAGGAGGGACTACTAGTTTAGCAGACCCAAGCCAATCCACCAAATCCGGCCCCGAAAAGCCGGTAGGGCATAGTCGCCTTTTGCTCCGCAAAAGTAGCCGGCGTTCGGGGATAAAGTTCTGAGCCCTGGCGGGATCAGCTACGCAGACGCTAGTGATGAAAACCCAAGTATCTAATTTCGGTCTGCCCATGGGCCCTCACCTCTTAGGCTCGCGGGCCTCGCCAAGCGACTCTCCCGCGAATGAGCAAAACGCTAACGGTAGAGCAGAGCGCGCGGGAGAGTTCAGTAGGCGGAAAGTCTTTGAAAAATTTGCCGGTAACACCTTTCATCGGGTGACGCTTAGTCCCTTAGTGAATCGCACAAGTAATAGCGATCCAAACCAATTCCAGTAGAAGCGAATCCGCTTCCTGCTGAACTTTCTCGAAGGACTAAACGATGAAGAAGACCATCTGTATGATTCTTGGCGTGGCTCTCTGGAGCTTCATTGCGACGAACAACCTGCCGGCTCAAACAAGTAAAGCACCTGTAGCGCCCAAGAAGGCCCTCCCTAAATCCAACGAACAAGATTTGGGGCAATCCTGGATGGATCACGTCGATGAACTTGCGTTGATTCAGCATTTGGGATTGGATCCGGTAGAAGTTAATCCGCCAGCACTGCGAATGATGATTGACGACAATCCGGGTGATACTGGAACCGGAGGAGGAGGCGGAGGAGGCGGTGGTGGTGGTGGTCCTACCGGAACCGGTGGTGCATTGTTGGCAGTATCGCGAATTCAATCTCAAAACTCAAAAGGTGTTTTCGTGAATGTAGGAACGATTGATCTACCTGCTTTTGTCAATCAAATGTGGCTAACAATCGAAGGGAACGTTACTCAGGGAATCGAAGATCGTCTCGCCAATACGCACCGCGACCTGACCGGCCCCGACTTGAATGGGTTCTACAACATCAATTTTTCAATGACAGATGTGTCTTCGGCGACTAAGACTGTGTATGTTTGGCCGGACAACCGTAAAGCTCGCTTGACTTTGACTTTGCCAAACAACTTGATCACCTGTCGAGCGAACTTGAACAATTGGCCCGATCGCGATGTCGAAATTGAAACTGATATTCACTTGGATATCGATATTCAACTCACCAACACATTCTCCGATCCGACACAAATTGTGAGCAGTGCCGTGCGATTCAGCGGGACTGACGCGTGGAACGACGGAATCCTCTACGAAGACACTTTCAATGCTGAGCTTGAAGCAGACTTCAATTCTACGAACGAAGATGTTCCCGCAGCATTCATTGACCTACTGTTCACTGCCGATAACAACACGATTGCTTCGAAAACATCTGCGGCAACTCGATCGCTACAACTCCAGTATGTTGCTGCGGAGAAACGACTAAATTTTAAAATCTTCAATCAATTCAAGATGGTGCCACCTAAGGTGGTTGGTGGAACAGTGGCAGTCAAAAAAGTCTCGCCGTGATTTAGCTCAAACTGCTTCGCTCTTGTAAGAAAAAAGGTTGCGTCATTGACGCAACCTTTTTGCATTTAGGTCGGTTGGTTGTGTTGTTAGGGCTGTAGGTTGGGCAAAGTGACGAGCACTCCTCCCAAGTATCTAACTTCGGGTTGCCCATTTTGGCCCGCACCGCTTAGGCGATTGCGTTGTTGTAATAGGATGCAAACGGAGGCGGAGCCTCCAAGACAGTGCGTACCCAGGCAGAGCCTGGGTACGAGGCACGAAGACGCCAGGAACTGGCGTGGCCCGCTAAAGGCAGCTACTTTCGCGGGAGATAGTCGCCTTTTGCTCCGCAAAAGTAGCGCCGACGTAGCTGATCCCGCCAAGGTTCAGATCCAAAGAACGGGCGGGACGCCCGTGCACCCGCTACTTTTGCGGAGCAAAAGGCGACTATAGGCTCAACGCCTTCAGCAGCGTTTGCTGCAAGATATCCAAAGGAAGGCCGACGACATTTTCTGCAGTACCGCTAATGATGCGAAGCCATGGATGTCCGTCTTGATAGCCGAACGCGCCAGACTTTCCAGCCCAAGCGTTGGAGTCGAGATACTGGTCAAGTTGAGCTGCGGTGAGTGAAGTCATCGTCAATTGACTTTCGGCAACTTCAGTCCACAAAGATCGCGTTTGAGAATCGACTACACACAAGCCGCTCCACACACTATGAGTCCGACCGCTAAGTAGTCTGAGCATCCGAGCCGCATCGTCGCGGTCGCGAGGCTTTCCAAGCAATTCTCCTTCGACGTCGGCAACTGTGTCGCAGCCGATGACCAGAGCAGGGTAGGGCAGCGAGTGAGCGACGTTTGTGGCCTTTTGTCTAGCCAGTCGAACTACAAACTGTGCGATCGACTCGCCGTTCTCAGGTTTGGCATCGTCGGGTTCTGCTGAAGCGTCAGGAACACAAACTTCAAATTCAACGCCCAGCGAACTCATCAACTCACGACGTCGCGGCGATTGACTGGCAAGCACCAAGCGCTTATCGCGAATCAATTGTCTAAGCGGCACAGATGAAGATTCAAAACTCAATTCGTTGCTCCATGACAGTCTCTCTAGTTAAAGTTGCGTGGGTTTGCGAGCCGCGATTAGACCTGCCACATAACCGCCTTTGAATCCAGCGTCGATGTTCACCACGGTAACACCCGCCGCGCAACTGCTCATCATGCTCAGCAACGTTGTGACACCGCCTAAATTAAATCCGTAGCCGACGCTGGTGGGAACGGCAATGATAGGGCAGGGGACCAATCCGCCAAGTACGCTAGCCAGCGCTCCTTCCATCCCAGCACAGACGACAATGGCAACTGCGTCTCGCAGTCGATTGAGATGAGGCAACAGTCGGTACGGTCCGGCGACTCCCACATCGGTGAGCAACTGAGCGTTCACTCCCATCCATCGCAGAGTTTCCAAAGCCTCGCGAGCTACCGGTAAATCAGTACTGCCGGCGGTTACGACCATCACGGAGTTAACTGAACTGAGATTTTCGTTTGACGAATCTAAAAAGTTTCGCGAATTCACAGAGGCGATAGGGCGATCGCTGAGTCGTAGTATTCTCGCTGCTGAGTCATAGCGCGAGTACGCGAAGTTAGCAGCGATCGACGCGAGCTTATCTGATTCACATCGCGTTACGAGTATCTCGCTTTGCGTCTCTAGGAGCTTTCGAGCAATCGATGTGATTGCCTGAGATGATTTATTTTCACCAAAGATCACTTCGCCAAAGCCGCAACGTCGACCACGATCGGTATCGGGTTGATGTTCGGACGCAGCCGGATGTTGGACCGCCAAGATTTTCTCAGCGACCTGAGTCCAACTAATGTCGCCGACTTTAGCTTGAGCGATCCACGAATCGATATCCGAAGGACAATCCATGCTTCTCTGACTACTTTTGCGACTTCTTGAGAGCTTCCTGAAACGCTTCGACTCGCTTGCGCAAGTTTTCCGGCGGTCGTTGTGGTCCACCTGCATCGATTTGATTGCGGTAAGCATCTGCAGCACCGCTGGCTCCAACGCTGGCGTTGTTTCCGTCGCCACGCAGGCGCGATAGCTCCGAAGCCGAGTTCTCTAAGGCTTCGGCATTTGCGGTAAGATCGCGAGCTCGTTGATATCGATCTACGAAGTTACGCAAATCTTGTTCGGTCCAGTTCATTTCCTTCAACAGCTCAGGGTCGGGTTGTTGACGTTGACGCTTGAGGTAGTCCAACACCAAATCGGTTGCTTTCTTGGCATCGTTCGGATTGCTTGCTTCAGTAGCTCCTGGTGCACCGCCAGCTCCACCGTTTGTCGCTCCACCGCCACCTTGCGAAGCCTCCTTTCCATTGCTGGGCTTGCCGCTGCCTTGGCCGCTAGGCTTTGATCCACCCGACGGCGAGCCTTCAGAACCTTGCGAGCCCTCTGAGCCCGACTCAGCCCCTTCAGAACCAGAGGACTTTGAGCCTGACGACTGTGATTTTGAATCGGCTCCCTGTTGGCCAGACTTTGAATCTTGCTTTGAGGACTCGCCAGATTTTCCGGACTTAGCATCACCTTGCTTTCCGTCGCCTTGCTTTCCGTCTGCCTGTTTGTTTTCACCTTGCTTGCTATCAGCCTGCTTGCCGTCGCCTTGTTGTGGCTGAGATTTCGAGCTTTCGCCGGATTGTCCCGACTTCGACTCGCCACCTTGCTTCGAGTCACCACCCTTGGAATCACTGCCTTTGGAATCGGAGCCCTTAGAGTCGCTACCCTTTGAATCACCCTTAGAGTCACTTCCTTTCGAATCCGATCCTTTGGAGTCGCTACCTTTCGATTGAGATCCCTTTGAATCTGAACCTTTAGAGTCAGAACCCTTCGAGTCGCCACCTTTGGAGTCTGAGCCTTTTGAGTCATTGCCTTGAGAGCCACTACCTTGACTCTTCGAAGATTCATCAGGCTTCGAATTGGCACCTTGTTTGTCACCGGATTTACTGCCTTGACCGGCTTCTCCTTGACCACTATCACCCTGGCCGCTTTCACCCTGGCCGCTTTCACCTTGACCGCCTTCACGTTGGATGCGTTCATCCTTGCCTGATTCGCCCCTACTGGAGTCCTTCTTTTCAGAACCACTTTGTGACTGACCAGGGCTCTCGGATTGTTCGGGCTTTGATCCAGACTGATCTGATTTGTTGCCAGACGGGTCGGTGTTGCCCGATTTCGATTGCGAGTCTTTATTGGGCTCGCCGCTTGCTCCTTGTTTATTTTCACTACTGGAATCGGACTTGGGTTGGCTGCCTTCTGACTTGCCATCCGGATTGCCCTCTTGTTTACCGTCAGCGTTTTTGTTTTCTGGTTTCGAGCTGTCAGCGGGTTGTCCCGACTTGGATGGATCTTTCGAGCCCTTGGAATCCTCGCCAGCGGGCTTCGATCCCTTGGCATCGGATTGCTTATCGTCACCAGAACTGCCTGAATCGCCCTTGGGCTGGTTGTTCGAGCTTTCTTGACCAGCACCCTTGGGTTGCTCACCTTTTGGCTGCTGACCCTTTTGTTGCTCGCCCTTTTGTTGCTCGCCCTTTTGTCCCTCGCCTTTTTGATCAGAGCTCTTTTGCGATTCATTGTTCCGCGCGTTGTCGGCGTTCGTACCGTCTTTGGAGCCCTGAGGCGTACCGTCCTTGGAGCCTTGTTGAGCGCCCTTATCGGACGACTTCTGTTTCTCCATAAACTCCTTCACGCGATCCGCGGCTCGCTTGTCCGAATCGCGCTGCCGAGCTTCGGAGGGATCATTCGATTGAGATGCATCAGAAAGATCGTTGTTATTGGAAGTCGATGAATCACCGTTGGCAGATCCAGATTTAGATTTGTCGTTCGAGCTATTCTTTTTCGATCCATTGCGAGACGAATCCCCATTAGCCGAGTCAGCCGATTTCGAGTTGCCCGATTGGTTGGAACTCTTTTGTCCGCCTTGCTTTCCACCCTGCTTGGATGAGTTTTCTGGTGAAGAACTCGATTCCTTCGAAGATCCGTTCTGATCCCCAGAGTTCTGATTGCCAGATTCTTGTTTCCCAGATTCTTGTTTGTCTGAAGCTTGATTGCCAGCCTTGTTTCCTCCGGATGACTTCTTGCCCGATTCGCCGCTATTGGATTCGTTGCTTCCCGACTCTTTCTTGCCTGAATCATTGCTGCTCGGCTCACTGTTACCCGAGTCGTTGCTGCCCGAGTCACTATTACCCGAGTCATTGTTTCCGGAGTTACTGGATTCTTGCGAGCCCGATTCTTTGCCGTTGTTGCTGGGATCGTTAGCGTTCGATTTGTCGTCCTTTGATCCGTTGGGACTGTTTGAGTTCGCTGGGCTTTCGGAATTGCCACTCTCCGAATTGCTCTTTGCGTCACTGCCTTGCGAACTGCCGTCTTCGGAACCATCCTGCTTATCGGATGATGTCGGATCCTTCTTGGGCTGCTCGGCTTGCTTGTTAGGCTCTTTAGAATTCTGTTGGGGCTTTTCGGGCTCTTTGCGTTGCAGTTCGGGCGGCACCTTGGCCTCTGCCGGAGCGACAACTTCCAAGGTCAGTGGAATCGACTTGGTTTGATTGGGACTGAACGCTTTCGAGTTCGGATCGTGTCGATTGTCATAGGCTGTTGCGATGATCTCGATGCGATCGCCAGCAGATACCTTGAGTGCTGCAAGGTTGAGCGGAACAGGAAATACGCGAGCAAGCGTGGGGTTTTTGCCTTCATCGGCCCCTTCTAGAAGCACGCGAGTCGTACTTGGAATCTGGTTTTGTCGTAGATCGAGAACGACTTTAGTCAGTCCGTAATCGGGATCGCTAGAGCGTATCTCAAGCGTGAGTCGACTCGTTGGAGCAACTTTCACGACACGATCTTCAGGGCCAACCAGTTCAATTTCAGGAGGCAGATCGGCGGATATCTTTAAGGGGCGACTGACGGGATAGATATTCGAATCGCCACGTATATTGGCTCCACTTAGGCAGAACGATTGCTTCGACGGGAACAGCCAACACGATCCTTGAACCGTTTGTCCATCCACGGTCATTTCGAGATACTCACCAGCTTGGTAGATTTGCCCAGCTTCATTGAGTTGCGCATTGGTGACCAATCGGGCTCGGCTAAGTTGCTGGTTGGACGAACCCCAAACCTCCATCTTCGAGCCTTCAACAGCTTCGATATCGACAGTCGGCGAGAACTCGCGCGGTTGAAGTCGAGTGTACTTCGGAAACTCAACGCGAACGCGATCCACGGCCAACGATGGTAACGGACTGAGCGTGACGCGGTACTTTCGGCTAACTGCATCACCAGCTTCGATCCAATACTCCATGTCGTGTTCGACGCCGTTGGTTCCAGTCTTAACGGCTCCCTTGAACTGAAAGCCTTCGATGGATGCGGTCAGTGGTGTGCGAATATTGCTGAACTGGCCATCCAAGGTGTTGTAACAAACCATAACCGGTTCGTTCTTGCGAAGGCCTCGAAGATCGGCGGTAACATCCAGCGGTATTCCATAGGTTAGCTCGGTGGAGCCCGGCGAGACCTCAAGAATTTGAACTCGAGTTGGCGCGGCGGTGTTGAGCCAGGGCATTGCTAGTCGCATGCCGCTTTCAAGAATGCTCTTGGGCGAAAGTGCTCCATAAACAGCCAAGCCGATGACCAGTAGAACAATCACGCCGGCGCGTTTAATGAGCGGACCGCTATCGATCGTCGAAGATGGGTCGTAGCCGCCGATGAATCGCATTGCTCGGTAGCTGAGCGCGGCCATCACGCCTTTGGGTACACCGTGGTCTGGCATCGATTGCAGTTCGAACCAAGCAATCAGACCATTCTTGAATTCGGGAACAATTTGTTCGATACGTTGAGCTGCGTAGGTAGGATTGATGCGCCGCACCAACAGAGGAGTCAAACGAGTCACGGCGAACCATGTGGACAACGCGACAACTACCAGCCAGATCGACCAGCGAGCCACAATCGGCAAGGCAACCAACCAATGATCGATTACGCTTCCAACTAACCAAGTCGCTAGGATCAAGACCAACCAACCGGACATCAGTACCATGATATCCAAGGCACGGATGAACTTGGCCGCTTGACGTACATGGGTGGCGATCTGCTGTTGAGCCGCTTCGGCGGTGATCTTGGCTGTGGATGCCGGTTGAACGGAGCTAGGTATGGAACTCATAGGTTTGGTTCTGACAGTTGAGTATTGCCCCCAGTTCGGCTGCTGCAGTCGCAGTGCGCCTAACCGGTCGTACCTAAAACAGGCTGCTGACTATATCATAGACACCAGTTTGTGACCGGGAGTTTCCAAACTTGGCCACGGGCCAGCCGCGTTCGCTCAATTCAGTTCGGAACGCGTTATTATTGGAAACGATCGCCAGAAAAGTCGCTACAAGTATCATAACCCAGTCTGGACGCTTGGATCATTTTCGTAACCGATTTTGACTGAGGATCAGCAGAAAACTCAGCAGCCTGCTAGCGTCGACGCCTACATTTTTCCCCAAGCCATCAAAGTACCCTCCGTGAATCTCAGCCAACTTACTAAATCTGCTCCCAAATCTGCGGTGCTGATTAATCCCAAAGATTCGGTGGCAGTGTGCTTGCGCGGTATTAAAACCGGCGAGCTTGTGGAGATTGGGCCAGGCTTGTCAGTAACGGCGACCGAGCCGATTCCGGCTGGGCACAAAATGGCCGTCTACGCGCATCAGCCTGGACAGTCTGTTCTCAAGTTTGGGTGGCCAATCGGTGAAGCATCGCAGCAGATCGCCCCAGGCCAACATGTTCACAGTCACAATCTGTTGTGCCGTCACGAGATCGACTATGCAGCAATCGCAACAGAGAAGCCTCAGCCGTTAGTGATCGACCGCAAGTACACTTTCGAAGGCTTCGTGCGACCGAACGGACGAGTCGGTACACGCAACTATCTGGCTGTGATCAGCAATGTCAATTGCAGCGCTTCAGTCGCGAGAATGATCGCTAAGCACTTTGATACCGATGCCATTCGACAGCAGTATCCCAACGTCGATGGGGTGATCTCGTTTCGGCATGAGGGCGGTTGCGCGATGGCTTGGGACGGCTCGCGGCATCGGATGCTCAGCCGTGTTCTTGGTTCGATGGCAGGGCATCCTAACATCGGCGGTTTCCTACTGGTTGGTTTGGGATGCGAACAAGGCACGTTGGACCATTTGGTTAAGTCTCAGAACTTGCATCAAATCAACATCGCAGGTTCCAAGGCTTCTGTTGCGGAAGGTTCGCAGCAAAGCGACGCTAGCAGCAAAGTTCCCGTGCTGAATATTCAAGATAGCGGAGGCACTCGCAAGACAGTACTGGCCGGCATTGAAGTGGTTAAAGAACTACTTCCGCAAGTCAACTTGGCAAAACGGTCAACAGTTGATGCATCGCATTTAGTACTGGGAACGGAATGTGGTGGATCGGATGGCTATTCGGGAATCACCGCCAATCCGGCGCTCGGTTACGCATCGGATATTCTGGTCGCTTGTGGTGGCACCGCGGTGCTTTCAGAGACATCCGAGATCTACGGAGCCGAACACTTGTTGACGCGTCGAGCCCGATCGCGAGAGGTTGGCGAAAAGCTGCTAGGACTATTGGAGTGGTGGAAGAAGTACTGCGCCAACTACGGCGAAGAGTTCGACAACAATCCGTCTGTCGGTAACAAAGCTGGCGGACTAACCACGATTACCGAGAAGTCCCTCGGAGCGGTTTCCAAGGGTGGATCAATGGTCATGGAGGCGGTGTATGAGTACGCCGAAGTGATTGATCGTCGAGGCTTCGTGTTCATGGACACTCCTGGTTACGATCCAGCAAGCGTCACTGGGCTTGCGGCCGGTGGAGCTAATCTGATCGCGTTTACCACTGGCCGTGGTAGTTGTTTTGGCTTTAAGCCCGTGCCAAGTTTCAAGATCGCCTCGAACAGCGCGTTGTATAACCGCTTGAATGAAGACATGGACTTCAACGCGGGACGCATTGTCGAGGGAGAATCGCTTGAAGAGGTTGGTCGCCAACTGTTCGAGCAGTTGTTGGATATTGCTAGTGGCAAACAGACTTGTAGCGAGCAATTGGGGATCGGTGACGAAGAGTTTGTGCCGTGGTTAGTTGGTCCCGTGTTGTAGCTGTGCTTTCGAATCTCAGAGAGTGCCACTAGAAAATCACAAGAGATAAGTTGCAAAGGAATCTAGTTTGAGTTCGTGGCGTTCATGGCTGAACAAGTCCAATCCAAGTTTGCTAGATCAGCTTGCGTTTTGGTCACTTCGATTGCTTTGTCTACCTTATATTGCAGCGATGGCAGTTCGCAATCGGTTGTATGATTGGAAGTGGAAGCAAGTTCATTCAAGTTCGTTAAAGGTGATCTCGGTTGGCAATCTTTCGGTAGGCGGAACGGGTAAGAGCCCTACGGTCGCTTGGCTGGCCCGGTGGTTTCGCGAGCGAGACAAACGCGTGGCCATACTCAGTCGCGGCTATGGAAAGCTGGACGATGGTCGCAACGATGAAGCGCTAGAGCTTGAGCTTAAGCTGCCTGATGTTCCTCACTTGCAGAACCCAGATCGCGTAGCCTCGGCTATCTTGGCAGCTGACGAATTAGATATGGAGGTGTTGATTCTGGATGATGGCTTTCAGCATCGCAAGTTATCCCGTGACTTGGATATTGTCTTGATCGACGCCACCGATTCGGCAGCGGCAAGATGGCCTTTGCCAGCCGGACTGCAACGGGAAAGAATGTCGAGCCTCAAACGAGCTGGTTTTGCAATCATCACTCGCGCCGATGCTGTGAGCGAGGAACAAGTTGACAAATTGACGAACCAAATTGCAAAGTTCATTTCGCGCGATCGCATCGCACTGGCAACACACAAGCCTCAGTCGTTGCTACAGTATCCGTCGACGCGGTTGGATCTTGAAAGGCTTCGCGGTGCGCGGGTATTGGCCTTCTGCGGTATCGGCAATCCTCAAGCATTCTTCGAAAGCTTGAGAAGGCTGGGTGCCCAGTTAATCGATCAACGCGAATGGCCCGATCATCATGCTTACTCTCGCGAGGATGTTCATTGGCTGATGAACTGGCACGCTGAACAGTCCGATGCAATCTTGGTCTGCACGGTCAAAGATTGGGTCAAGATCCAAGAACTAGGATCACGAACCTTGCTCGCACTTGAGATTGATCTTCAATTCCTATCTGGTCAGCCGCAACTTGAATCACAGCTAGATAGCTGTGTTTGAGCTCGTTGGGGCTCAAGTCGGAATGAAGTTGTTAATGGATCGTTAGGAATCGAGCTAAAAAGGGCGGCATTGATGCGCCCAGGATGCGCAGAGAGGGCTTGGTGGGTTTCGTACCTCAACCCACCAAACTACTAGACAAAACTAGCTAAACCGCTCACTTGCAGGAAACGGAAAGTTTCAAGAGTTGCTCGAGGCAATCTGGTCTATACTGCTGAGCGACTTAAGGATATTTCGCCCGCGGAATTGGACGTCTAAGTAAGAAAACCGAGCGACGGTGGCACCTTTATCCGAGGATTGATAATGAGAACTTTAACTAGCGTCGTCCTGCGAACTCTTCAAAACGCATTGGAGCGAAAGCCAAAACGAAGTCCAAGATGCAATCGAATGCGCAAGCTCTTGCAGCAGCAGCTTGAAACGCGACGCTTGTTAACGCTGCCCGCAACTCAAACTTTCGCAGAGGGAGTACTGGTTGCATACAAT